>NZ_JAOCHX010000051.1:0-18657 GCF_029843245.1 Empedobacter sp. GD03739
TTTTGTTAATTATAAATTTAATGAAAAATATTTAAACGCAACATTAAATATAAGTTAGTGGTATAAGGTTATTCAATTTAACATAATAAAGATTATTAACATTAATATTTCATAGAAATAATAATGTTATAATATATATTATGTTAAATAAGAAAATTAAAGAATCTCCTAGACAGATATTTTTTATAGAGTTTAGATATCCTTTTTGGAATATCCATATGTTCTAATTATCCAAAATTAAATAATCCAAATAATCTTCAGAAACGTCTTTTATCATCAATTCATTTGCACTTACAGTTAAAGTTCGATTCATCAAATAAAAACTCGAACCTCCTAAGATTATGGTTATTTGTATTATCAACAAAATGATGGCGTAAAACGTTTTAATATCATTTTAAAGTAATTGGTAAAAAGTGTAACTTTAACCTCTAATTATATAATATTTTCTTGCCAAAATCTTTGGAAATTTGTCCTATAAAATTACTCTTATGAATGCACAAACACTTACTATACCGATTACCAATTTGAATTCAGAAAAAAATGTTGAACTCATCAATAAATTACTTTCTGAAATAGAAAATCTTGATGAATATACTGTGAATTTAGATGCTAAAACGATTAATGTTTCGGCAAAAAAATTATGGAAAGTCTCACCTAAAATCTATGAAATTTTAAAGCAAAATAACTTCAAAATAGATTCTGTCGAAAAATCGTATCCCGTTCTCAATATGACGTGTGCTTCATGCGCAAGCAGTTCTCAAGCAAATCTTAATCGTCAGTTGGGCGTTGTAAATGCGGAGGTGAATTACGGAAATGGAATGGGAAAAATCGAGTACATTCCTACTCTTGTTTCTCCAGAAAATTTGAAAAATGCTTTAGTAGAAGTTGGCTATGATTTGGTGATTGATGAGTCTAAAAATCAAGATGAAGAAATAGAACAACTTCACGAAGAAAAGTATAAAACGCTGAAAAATAAAGTGATTTGGGCGCTAATATTTGGAGTTCCTTTATTTATTATCGGAATGTTTTTTATGGATATGCCTTACGGAAATTACATTATGTGGGCACTTTCTACGCCAATTCTTTTCATTTTTGGACAACAATTTTTCGTCGGGGCTTGGAAACAATTGAAAAATAAATCGGCTAATATGGATACTTTGGTTGCTTTGAGTACTAGTGTAGCCTATCTTTTTAGCGTTTTCAATACATTATTTCCAGAATATTGGCACAGCAAAGGTTTACACGCGCATCCTTATTTCGAGGCTGCTGGTTTAATCATCGTTTTTATCTTGATTGGTAAATTGATGGAAGAACGTGCGAAAGGAAATACTTCCGAAGCGATCAAGAAATTAATCGGATTACAACCTAATACTGTGTTGGTTGTGAAAGATGGAGATCAGGTTGAAGTGAAAATTGAAGATGTACAAATTGGTGATTTGATTGTTGCAAAACCTGGAGATAAAATTGCGGTTGATGGAATTATTGTTTCGGGAGAATCTTTTATCGATGAAAGTTCATTGACAGGAGAACCAATTCCAGTTGAAAAAGGAATTGATGCAAATGTTTTTTCAGGGACCTTAAACCAAAACTCTCCTATTCAATATAAAGCCTTGAAAGTAGGGAATGATACACTTTTGGCTCAAATTATTCAATCAGTAAAAAATGCACAAGGAAGTAAAGCGCCAGTTCAACAATTGGTAGACAAAATTGCAGGTGTTTTTGTTCCGATTGTGATTATTATTGCAATTTTAACGTTTATTACTTGGTTAATTTTAGGTCAAGAAAATGCTTTTACAATGGCACTTTTATCGATGATTACTGTGCTTGTTATTGCTTGTCCTTGTGCACTTGGATTGGCAACGCCTACCGCGATTATGGTTGGAATGGGAAAAGGTGCTGAGCAAGGAATTTTGATCAAAAATGCCGAAAGTTTAGAATTAGCGAAGAAAATTGATACAATTATTTTAGATAAAACAGGAACAATTACCGAAGGAAAACCGAAAGTACAAGAATTGATTTGGTTTGATGATTCTGCTAAAAATGTACTTTATACAATCGAAAATAATTCGCAACATCCTTTAGCAAAAGCGATTACAGAACATATTGGAGAGCAAGATATTTTACCTGAACTAAAAATTGAAGATGTATCTGGAAAAGGTTTGAAAGCTAATATTTTAGATAAAGTTTATTATGTTGGAAAAACAAGTTGGATAAATGAATTAAATATTCAGATTGATGAAAAGGTTGAACAAGCTATTCAAGATTTTTCGACTAAAAATTATACCACTTCTTTCTTTGGAAATGATGAAAAAGTTTTGGGATTAATTGGAATTTCTGATGAAATAAAAGCAACTTCTGTTGAAGCTATTAAAGCTTTTCATGAAAAAGGAATTGAAGTTTGGATGGTAACTGGTGACAACGAGTTTTCGGCAAATGCAATTGCAAAACAAGTCGGAATTGATCAAGTGGTCGCAAATGCTTTACCAAATGATAAAATGAATATTATCAAAGATTTGCAACAAAAAGGAAAAGTTGTTGCAATGGTTGGTGATGGAATTAACGACAGTGCAGCGTTGGCTCAGGCGGATGTTTCGATTGCGATGGGAAATGGTTCTGATATTGCGATTGATGTGGCAGAAGTTACCTTGATTGGCGGAGATTTGACAAAAATCGATCATGCAATTAATTTATCTACGCAAACGGTCAAAACAATTCATCAAAATTTATTTTGGGCATTTATTTACAATGTAATAGGAATTCCAATCGCTGCTGGAGTGCTTTATCCAATTAATGGATTTTTATTAGATCCTATGATTGCTGGTGCTGCAATGGCTTTGAGTAGTGTAAGTGTTGTAACAAATAGTTTATTGTTAAAGTATAAAAAGATTTAATAATCTCTAAAATATTTATAAAAAAATCGGCTAAATATTTAGTCGATTTTTTTTTTTATAACAAACGATCATCCCAATTATAATCTTCTAATTCTTTGATTTTAACCTTTGAAGCAAAACCAGGATGTTTTGTATTGATTAAATAATTATACTCTTTTGGAATAATTGACGATGGAACTTTCATGACCAAATATTTAAAATCTTGATACCAAGCAGAACCAATTTCTTGTAACTCGGGATAAGCCTCTACAGATTGCCAATTTTTAGGTAATTTAGACTTCTTTATTTCATAAATCTCATCTTCTTCACAATCAATTTCTATCACTAATAATTTGTACGAATTATCAATGCTAATAGAACTTCGGTGCACGACCAATTCTAAGGTTGAGAGCGCACGAGAACTTCCTGTGTAAATAACAAATTCATCATTTTTATTCCATCTGTTGGCAACTCCAGAAGCTTGTAATGATTTTGAATATCTCGCTTTACGAATATTGAAAACTAACATTATTACACGTTTTCTCCGTACTCTATCGCAGTTAAACGATTATCGATAAATTTGAGACCTGAAACTGTATCAAGAAAATCTGCTGGCGATTTTTTATCTAACAAAACATTAGGCGTTGTTAACCATTTCTCAAAATCATCTTTTGTATTGAAAACCTCCAAACCGTGCTTGTATAAAGAAATCAATAAAACAATATGCTCTTTTGTATTGTCTTTAAGAGATACATCTTTTGTTTTGTAATTTCTGTAGGTACGCGTTGTGATATTTAACCAACTTGAGATTATTTCGTCTTTTAGCGTTGATAATTCATCAAGATATTGAATGTATTTTTGATCAATATTATAACGATTTACGTAAAAATAAACACTCGTAAAATCTCTTACTTCAGGGATTTCATTTATGATTTGTTCGTATTTTTTTAGTTTAACAGTTGCCATAATTCTAAACTTTTACTAAAGTTACAATTTTTCCTCTTAAGAAAGGAACTTTTTCTCAAATTTAAATAAATTTAACAAAAAAAGAGGTTACCTAAGCAACCTCTCTGTGATATAATGATTTAAAATTTCTTATTTCAAAGAACCAACCATATCTTCAGGTTTTACCCATTCGTCAAATTCTTCGGCAGTTACATATCCTAATGCGATTGCAGTTTCTTTTAACGTAGAGTTATTTTTATGAGCTGTTTGAGCAATTTCTGCAGCTTTGTAGTAACCAATTTTTGTATTAAGCGCTGTAACTAACATTAATGAATTATCAACTAATTCTTTAATACGAGCATAATTTGGCTCGATACCTTGCGCACAATGCTCGTCAAAAGATACACAAGCATCTCCTAATAAACGTGCAGATTGCAAGAAGTTTGCAGCCATAACTGGTTTGAAAACATTCAATTCGTAATGACCTTGAGTTCCTCCAATTGTAATTGCAACATCGTTACCCATAACTTGAGCTGCAACCATTGTTAATGCCTCACATTGAGTTGGATTTACTTTACCTGGCATGATAGAAGATCCTGGTTCGTTTTCTGGAATGATAATTTCTCCAATACCTGAACGAGGTCCAGAAGCTAACATACGAACGTCATTTGCAATTTTGTTTAATGAAACAGCTAATTGTTTCAAAGCTCCGTGAGTTTCTACGATTGCATCGTGAGCAGCTAATGCTTCGAACTTATTTTCTGCTGTTACAAATGGATGACCTGTAAATTCAGCAATGTATTTAGCAACTAAAACATCGTATCCTTCTGGCGTGTTAAGACCTGTACCTACAGCAGTTCCACCTAAAGCAACTTCAGATAAATGCTCTAATGTATTTCTTAAAGCTTTTAAACCGTGGTTTAATTGCGCTACATATCCAGAAATCTCTTGACCTAAAGTTAATGGAGTTGCATCCATTAAGTGTGTACGACCAATTTTTACAACAGATTTAAACTCTTCTGCTTTCTTAGCTAATGTGTCACGTAATTGCTCAACACCTGGAATTGTTACTTCAACAACAGCTTTGTAAGCAGCAATGTGCATACCTGTTGGGAAAGTATCATTAGAAGATTGAGATTTGTTAACGTCGTCATTCGCTTTAAGAACTGGTTCACCTTCTCCAATTTTGAATCCAGCTAAAACTTGCGCACGATTAGCAACAACTTCATTCACATTCATATTAGATTGAGTTCCTGAACCTGTTTGCCAAATTACTAAAGGAAATTGATCATCTAATTTTCCTGCTAAAATTTCGTCACATACAGCAGCAATAGCATCACGTTTTTCAACTGGTAAAACACCTAATTCAGCATTTGCATAAGCAGCAGCTTTCTTAAGATAAGCGAAACCTTCTACAATTTCGTGAGGCATAGAAGCCGCAGGACCAATTTTAAAGTTGTTACGAGAACGTTCTGTTTGAGCACCCCAGTATTTATCTGCAGGAACTTTTACTTCCCCCATGGTGTCTTTCTCAATTCTGTATTCCATTTTGGTATTTTTTATTATTTATATATTGTTTACTTATCTCACAAATTTAAGAAATCGTTTGATGAAAGAAAAGTGATTAATGTTAGTATTTCTATAAATTTTATTTACTAAGTTTGTATCACATAAAAATAAAATCATGATTCAATTTTTAGGTTTCTTATTATTCTTAACAATCGCTTTATGCGGATTCTGGGGTATCATCTTTTTTGCAACGATGGCTATTTCTTGGATTCCATTTTGGGTTGCGAATTTAAGAAAAGAAAAAGCTGGAATAGTAACAGCAGAAGATCCTCGTCCGATTTTACCAAATCAAGAAGGAATCACAGTATTATTCAAAAAATAATAAGCTGTAAAAAAAAATTAAAAGGAACTTGACGAAGTTCCTTTTTTTATTTATTCGACTTTCGAATCTTCTTCATAATTTCCTTCCAAATAATTTTTCAAACTAATTCGGATAATTTCTGTCCAACCAGCTTCAAAACTTTCGCGCGAGAAATTTTTATCATCAGGCGGAAAAGTTTCAATTCCTTCATGAATCAACGTTAATTTTGTTTGCGGAACAATTTCATCTGTTAATTCATCCAAAATAAATGTAACAACAGAATTTCCTTCGTAGACAGGATATTTCCATGTATAAGCTAACAATTTAGTCGGCTCTACTTCTACTATTTTACAGTGATGTAAATACGATCCGCCATAAAACTCAAATTCGAATCCAACTTCTGGAACAAACTTCTTAATATCAAAATACCATTTATCAAAAGCAGATTTTGTCGTTAAGGCATTCCACACTTTATCAATTGAAACATCAAAAATTTCTACTATTTCTACAGGCTTTGCACTCATATTCTATTTTTTTATGATTTTGTTTAATTTACTAATTTTTTAATTATTATTTAAATTTAGCCCAAAATTTAATTGTTACATTTGCTATGTGTAAAATTTTTAAAATGAAATTTAATAAGACTTTTTTAAGTGTTTTAGGGTTATTTGCTGGTCTTTCGCTATATGCGCAACAAGAGGTTAGCCGTCCAAAACTAGTAGTTGGTATCGTTGTCGATCAAATGCGATGGGATTATTTATATCGTTACCAAGATAGATATTCTACAGGAGGTTTCAATCGTATGTTAAACGAAGGTTTTAGCAACGAAAATACCTATATTCCTTATATACCTACTTATACAGCTATCGGTCATAGCACTATTTATACAGGTTCTGTGCCTGCTATTCACGGAATTGCTGGAAACGATTTTATCATTCAAGCTACAGGACAAGAAATGTATTGTACGCAAGATGATGCTGTAAATGGGGTTGGAACTTCATCAAAAGCAGGAAAAATGTCTCCAAAAAACTTGTTGACATCTACAGTTACTGATCAATTAAAATTATCAACAAATTTCCGTTCAAAAGTATATGGAGTTTCGTTAAAAGATCGTGGAGGAATATTACCTGCAGGTCATTTTGCTGATGCTGCTTTTTGGTTTGATGGAGAATCTGGAAACTGGGTTTCGAGTACATTTTATATGAATGAGTTGCCAAAATGGTTACAAAAATTCAATGATAAAAAAGTTGCTGAAAAATATTTAGACAAATGGAACACACTTTATCCGATTGATACTTATGTACAAAGTGAAAAAGATGGAAATCCATATCGCGAAAATTATAAAGGATTAGATAAAATGCAATTTCCTTATGATTTGAAAGCGTTGAAAAAAGACAATGGTTTAGGTTTGATTCGCTCTACTCCTTTCGGAAATTCGTTGACAAAAGATATTGCGATTGAAATTATTGATAACGAAAAATTAGGTCAAAATGAGAAAGGAATTACAGATTTTTTAGCGGTTAGTTTCTCTTCTACTGATTATGTTGGACATCAATTTTCTCCAAATACAATCGAAGCCGAAGATACTTATTTGCGTTTAGATAAAGACTTGGAACAATTATTTAATCACTTAGACCAAAAAGTTGGAAAAGGACAATATTTAGTTTTCTTGACTGCAGATCATGGTGGAGCTCATAATCCTAAATATTTCCAAGATAAAAAAGGTAATGCAGGATACTTTCCAACTGGAGAAGTAAAAAAAGGATTAAACGCTAAATTACAAGAGAAATTCAAATCTACTGATATTGTACGCTCATTGACAAATTATCAGGTTCATTTGAATTATCAAACGATCGAACAAAATAAATTAGACGAAGAAGATATCAAAGAAGAAATCGTAAAGTTTATGCAAAAAGTTGATGGTGTTTCTTTCGTAGCTGATATGGATAAAATTGGAGAAGCTTCTATTCCTGCGATTATCAAAGAACGAATGGTTAACGGTTACAATCGTAAACGTAGCGGTGCTATTACTTATATTTTAGAACCACAATGGTACGGCGGAAAACAAAATGCTGGAGGAACAACACACGGAACTTGGGGGGCTTACGATGCTCACATTCCATTTGTTTTGATGGGTTGGGGTATAAAACATGGTAAAAATAATAACCGTGTTTATATGACAGATATCGCACCTACAGTTGCCGCTTTGCTACATATAGAAGAGCCAAACGGAAATATTGGCGAACCAGTTTCTGAAGTAACAAATCCAAAATAATCTTATAAAAGATAATTCTAAAAACGCAACTTAATTAGTTGCGTTTTTTTTTGTTTCTATAATTATTATTTACTCTATTTCAATTGTTTAAATTTTATAATTAAAGAAATTAACGATTAACATCTATAACATTATTTTGATAAATAATAAGCTCATATTAGTTTTTCCTAGAGGTATAGATCGATCTGGCAACGTTGGAAATGCTTCGGAAAAATGGACTTCAAAATACGGAAGTGTAATTGCAAGTGCTTGGGACATTGCGACAACAGATGGCATGAACGAAAAAGGACTTGTTGCGAATGTTTTGTGGTTAGTAGAAAGCCAGTATCCTCAATTTAATCCAAAAGGAACAAAGCCAGGTGTTACAATTGCAGCTTGGGCACAATATGTTTTAGATAATTATGCTACAGTAAAAGAAGCTGTAGATGATTTGAGAAAAGAAAAATTTGTAATTGTTTCTGACTACATTCCAGGTACTCAAAAATTTACAACTTTACATCTTTCAATTTCTGATGCAAATGGAGACAATGCAATTTTCGAATATGTAAACGGGAAATTAAAAATACACCATGATCCTTCTTATACAGTAATGACAAATTCTCCAGTTTTTGATGAGCAATTAGCAATTAATCAATATTGGAAAGGGATTCCAGGAACAATTATGTTACCAGGAACTAACAGAGCTGCTGATCGTTATGTAAGAGCATCATATTACATTAATGCAATTCCGCAAACCGCTGATACTCGCACTTCTATTGCAAGTGTTTTTAGTGTTATCAGAAATGTATCGGTTCCGTTAGGAATTTCTTCAGAAGCAGAACCTAACATATCATCTACAAGATGGAGATCAGTTTCAGATCACAAAAATCTTGTTTATTACTTTGAAACTACAAAAACTCCAAATACATTTTGGGTTGATTTAAAGAAAATTGATTTTAGTAAAAATGCAAAAACAAAACGATTAAGCGTAAGTAAAAATGAAACATATGCTGGCGAAACTTCACAACTTTTTAGTGATGCAAAACCATTTACATTTGTTGGAATTTAGATCGAAAAATTAATTAATATTTTTTGACAAATTGTTCTAAATCAACATTCAATATGATTGCCAATAACAAACATTTTATACCTGCCTTTCTATTATTTGGATTTATTGTTAATGCTCAACAATCGAATGATTCAATTGATATTTCGATAAGACCTTACACTAGTTTGAGAGGTCATCTTGCTATGCATGATAAAGTAATGGAGCTACAAGAAAATGCCTCTCGTGCTGGAATTGAAATTAATCTAAAAAAAGGAAACATTGCATTTGTAGCTGGTGTTGAATTACAAATAAATATGTTCAAAGGAAACTCGTCGTTTAATGTTGATGGAAATCTAGATAGTGATCTTTTGACAATTGTTTCAGAACAAAAACAACAAGTTTTTGGTAATCGCTTGGGTTACTTAGGAATTGATTTGTCTAAATATGGTAAAATAACATTTGGTAAACAATGGAGTGTTTACCGAGATGTTACAGCTTATACAGATCGTTTTAATGTATTTGGAGGACGCGCTTCTGCAACTTTTACAGGTGGAACAGATGGTGGTTTGCTAGGAACAGGACGAGCAGATCAATCAATAATTTATAGAAATAAAATTAAAGCTTTTCAATTTGGTGCTCAAATCCAAACAAAAGGTGGAAATGATGATAAGATTATTGATGGTTTTGGTTTTTCAGCTCAATTAGAATTAAATCAAAATATTAGTATTGGAGCTGCATTTAACCGTGCTTTTATAGCTCAAAACTTAATTGATGATAATCATATCTTAGGTTTATCAGGACATCCAACTTTTTATTCAATTGGTTTAAAATATACGAGTAAACAATTTGATGTTAGTCTACTTGGAATTTTACAGCAAAATGGTGATTTTATACCTATTTCATATCAATCTGAAAATACAATTAATCCTTCATATGTTTTTGATGCAAAAGGTTTTGAGACAGCGTTGAAATATAAACTAAATAAATTTTCAATTTTAGGAGGTTATAATTTATATGTTCCTGAAACAAAGAAATCTGTAGAAAATATAATCATTGATAAAAATTTCAGACGAAGTGATTTCATTACAGGATTAGAATATTATCCGATGAAATATGTACAATTATATACAGAACAGCGTATCTCTTTTGGTAAAAATTATGTTGGTAAAAAAGAACAAAGTGTTTTTACATTGGGAATGAAACTAGATTTATCTAGACAATTTAATAAGAAACTTAACCTATAATAAAACCATAACTAACTTAACTTTTCTCTCTATTATTTGAAATAATTAATAAAACGAAACTTTAAAAAATTATGTTTAACTTTTTTCAAAAAAGCACATTTTTAATTCTATTAGCATCAAGTACGCAAACATTTGCTCAAGACTCAATTCAGCCAGATGATTCTTGGCATTTCAAAGTAGAGCCAAATATGATGTTGCCTCATATGAAAGGAAAAGCGAGTGTTTCTCGACTTCCGAATGTACATGTAAGTCAATCCCCTTCAGACTTTTTTGAGCATTTGAAATTTGCTGGAATGTTAACTTTTGAAGCCGAAAATAAAGATTGGGTGATTACATCTGATATTATTTATGCTTCTTTAGCTGCAAATGTTAAAAAAGACCCTTTAGTTTTGGATGGTAAATTAACAGCAAAACAATTCTCTTTTGAAGCAGGTTTATTGAGAAAAATTACACCTTGGCTAGAAGCTGGTATTAGTATGAACCTTGTAAATATTAAATCTGGATTTGATGTAAATCTAATCAATCCAGTTTCTTTAAAACCAATGCATTTAGATCGTAGTATTTCTAAAACTTGGGTAGATCCAATGTTAGTTGCAAGAACAAGAAGTTTACCAAACAAAAAGTTTTTGTATAATGTTTCTGGAGAAATTGGAGGATTTGGAATCGGATCAAAATTAGCATGGCAATTAGAAGGATTGGCTGGTTATCAATTTTCTGATTTATTTTACGCAATGGCGGGCTATCAAATCATAAGTATGGACTACGAGAAAGGAAGTAACAATTCCAACTTTGTTTATGATATGGATATGTTTGGACCAATGATAAAAGTTGGCTTTAACTTAAAATAATAACCTTAAAATAAATATATTATGAAAAAATTATTTGTATTATGTGCTTTTACAAGCATATTATTCACAGCTTGCGAAAAAAAGACTGAAAGTACTCCTACCACTGAAAATAAGTCATCACAAAAAATCGATGATTCTACTTCTCAATCTGCTTTAGATTGGGACGGAACTTATGAGGGCGTGATTCCTTGTGCTGATTGTGAAGGAATTAAAACAGAATTAACCTTAAATCAAGATAATACATATACCTTAACAGAGGAATATATCGACAAAAACCTAAAGGTTGAAAATCAAGGTAATATTACGTGGACTGATGATGGTAATTCAATTTCATTAAAAACAAAAGACGATGAATATAAACGTTATAAGGTTGGAGAGAATATTTTATTCCAATTAGATTTAGAAGGAAATGAAATTACTGGAGCTTTAGCACAAAATTATCAGTTAAAGAAAAAATAAATAAGATAGATAAGAAAACGTAACCAAATATGGTTGCGTTTTTTTACTTTTATAAAAAATAAATTAGAAATGACTTTCAATTCACCAATCATATCAACACAAGAATTACATGATAATCTAGATCTTAAAAATTTAATTATTTTAGATTGTACGATTGATAAAGTTGGACAATCAATAAAAGATCAAGAATTAAAATTAATTCCGAATTCTATTTTCTTTGATTTGGAAGGAAAATTTTCTGATCATTCTTCGCAATTTCCTCATACACTTGTTGATGAAAAAACTTTTACAAAAGAAGCTCAAAATTTGGGCATTAATCAAAATTCTATCATCGTTTGTTATGATCGTTGGGGAGTTTATTCGAGTCCGAGAGTTTGGTGGATGTTCAAAGCAATGGGACACAATGAAGTATATGTTTTAGATGGCGGATTACCTGTTTGGATGGATAATAATTTTGTCACAACTTCTATTTATTTTCAATCTACTGTAAAAGGTAACTTTATTGCTGATTTTCAATTAAATTGGTTTGCCGATACACAAGTTATATTAAATGCAATAAATGATGATTCGAAAATAATTATAGATGCACGATCAGAAGGGCGTTTCAAGGGTACTTCTTCTGAGCCAAGACAAGGTTTACGAAGCGGACATATTCCAACTTCTAAGAATTTATTTTTTGAAAATGTTTTGGCTGATACAACATATAAATCAAAAGAAGAACTGAAAGCAATTTTCGAAAAATTGACAGATTCATCCAAAGAAAATATTTTTTCGTGTGGTTCTGGAGTTACAGCTTCCATCCTAGCCTTAGCTTCGACAATTGCAGGTTTTGATAAGGTAAAAGTTTATGATGGGTCTTGGTCTGAATGGGGCGCTGACGAAAATTTACCGATTGAAAGATAGTTTAAAACTATTTTGCATGATTTACAAATCCGAGTTTTTTACTCGGATTTGTAAATTTTAAGCTAAATGTTTTTATTTTTTTGGTAAGAAAACTTCCGCCATCATACAGCGAGCGCTTCCTCCTCCTAATTTTTCAATCAAATTTATCTTAACAGGTAATATTGGATTATAAGCCTCAATTTTAGAAATTTGTTCTTGATTAAGCGAATTATAAGCCGTTTGCGACATCACCAAATATGATTGTCCTAAACCACCTACTTGCAACATATTTCCAGCAAATTGATGCATTTGCGCTTCTGTAATTGCAATAATTTCTTTTCCAGCTTCTAATAAGTACTCACAAACCGCTTTCTTTTCTTTTTTATCATCGATAGAATCTAAACAAATAATCGCATATTTATCTGCAATACACATCATTACATTGGTGTGATAAATCGGTTTACGTTCTCCATTTACAGTTTGATTCGCATGAAAAATAACTGGTGTATATTCTAATTCCTCACAAAATTCAATCAATAAATCTTCGTCAGTTCGTTGAGAAATACATGCATAAGCCAGTTCATGTTCACGATCAAGAATAATACTTCCTGTTCCTTCCAAGAAAATTTCGTCTTCTTCTGCCGATGTAAAGTCAATCACATCATCTATATGAAAACCTTTTTCTTCCAACAAACTCAATACATCTTCCTCACGACGCTCTTCTCTCCTGTTTTTTGCAAACATCGGATACAACACTACATTTCCGTTATCGTGAAAAGAAATCCAATTGTTCGGAAAAATAGAATCTGGCGTATGTGGCGAAGCAGTATCTTTGATCGTGATAACATTTACACCTTTTGAACGCAAAGCAGAAACCATTCCTTGAAATTCTTCTAACGCTTCTTTCTGAATATCTTCTTGAGAATCTGTTGTTTCCGTTTGGAAATAATTATTAACAGCCGTTTCTGGATTGTAATAAAAAGCTGTTGGCTCAACCATTAAAATAGTTGAAGTATATTGTTTTTGTTTCATGTTATTTTCTGATTAATGGCATTGTAGAACATCTTAGTAAACCTCCCATTTTAGAAACTTCGCGGTAATTAATTCGTTCCACTTTTATGTTCCATACATTTTCTAAATGATCATTTAAACGTATAAAATTTTTCTCAGAAACAACAACTTCAGGAGAAATTGAAAACACATTTGGATTCATCCAATACATTTCTTCTTTTGTTACTTCGAATAAATTTTCTTTTCCAAAAATATCGACAATTTGCTGATATTCATTCTCAAATAAAAAGCCATCTTTGTAAATAATTGCTTTGTCTTTCCCAACAGGATTGAATGTGCAATCTAAATGTAAAATTCCTTCATATGGATTTTCATCATTCTTTTTCAATTCAAAATCCAAGACTTTTTTATTCGGAAATTTAGCTTTGATATACTCTACAAACTCAACATTTGTACGTCCTGTTTTATAATTTTTGAAATCTGCTTGTTTGTACGTTCCAACAAAAATAAAATCGTTATACAAAATCACATCGCCACCTTCTACATAAACTTCTTCTGGTAACGCATTGATTTTATTTCCTTTGAATTGACGTTTTATTTCGCGATAGGCTTGTAATTCTTCTAAACGATCTGGAATAATATTCGCGATAAAGAATTCATCTTCAATTACAAAACCGACATCACGAGAAAAAACTTGATTACAATCTTCGATCAATGTTGGACGTAAAACTTCAACATTATATTTCTTCAAAACTTGTTCAAATTCTGACATTTCCGCAATCAAATCTTCTTCTTTTGGATAATCGTTATTCTTTACGGTTTCATAAGATTTTGCATCGAACGTCTGATCAAGTGTAGGATTAGCTCCGTTAGATTCTGCTCGACCCAAGACTACGGTTTGCAGTTGAGCCGTTTCATTCTGTACATTTAATCGCATAATTTATTGTAGTTTTTAATTTTATGTTCCAAAAAAAATCCCGCAATAGCGAGATTTAATTTTGTATAAATATACATTTTATTTTTGAATTCCTAAAGCTTTCAAACCATTTACTGTTGCAATATTTGAAAGTTGTTCCACATCATAAAAGTGACAAGACTCTAGCATTACTCTCAATTCTGTAAGTAAATGACCATCAGAAAAAGGTTTATAAATATCATTAATATTATCTGTTCCGAAGGCAACGTTAATTCCTCTTGGAATCATTTCATCAACTGGCGTTACCGAGTTGTGCGAAGGCGCCAAACGCTCTGTACGATTGTGATCTATCCAAGCAGTTGGACAAGAAACAATGTGCATATCTGCTTTTTTAATTAAATCATATAATTCGTAACGATATTTTCTTGGATGAGCCGCTACAGAAATTGAGTGAACCGCAGAAACTTTTCCTTGCATTCCGTGTTCAATCGTTTTCAAAGCTAATTGTTCCGTTTCTTTTTCTTCGTCTGTATTAAATTGATCAACATGAACGTGAACCAATTTATTTTTTGCTTTTGCAGTTGATAATAAAATATCTAAATGCTCATCTTCTCGACCGAAATCTTTTGCAGGTAAACCTCCGATAATATCCACAAAATCAGAAGACATATCAAACCATTCGCGCGCTTTTGGATCGATAACTCCTTTCAGTACTTGGTTTGCAAAACGCATTTCGATGTCTTTTCCGTAATTATCTTTTAAGCGTTGAGCTGCTTGAATACTACGATCTTCGATCACTTCATCCGCATCAATAAAAGAACCAATTGCTTGACAACCTTGCTCTAACATGAAATTAATCGCTTTTTCCATACGGAAATAAATATCATCAACAGATGAATTGCGTTTCATGTCATCAACTAAATGCCATTTTTCTTTTAGGTAAGAATTAGATAATGCGAAAGTGTCCGAAGTCAATGAATAAGCTCTGTCTAAGTGTGAATGCGTATTAACCCAACCTCCTTTTTCGTTGATTTTTTCAAGTACTTCTTCAATTGGATTATAGTTTTGTTTGTTCATCGTGAGTTTGTTTGTTTTCGGGATGTAAAATTAACAAGATTATTCAATAGAAATGAAGCGATATTATCAAAAAGATTTCTGTAACTTTGTGCCTTTGTTAGTAACATCAGCGAATAAAAAAGTCCAACATATCGTTGGACTTTTTCTATTTATGATTCTTTCTGTTTTTTCAGAATAATTTCAATTTTTCCGTTTGGATATTTTTTGTCTGTTTTGATAACAGTAATATATTTAATATCATCTGGATTCATTTTAGTAAAAACACTTTTATCAACTCTTTCTCCATCTACAAAAAATACTGGATCAGTTGTTAGTTTTATGTACTTTGCTTGTGGTTGCAGATTGTACAATTTATTAATTTCGGTTGAACTGTCTTGTGCAAAACTCAACATTGGAAGAAATGCAAAAGCTAATAATAATTTTTTCATATTGATATTTTTATTTGTTTAACACAATTAAAACTTTACCTTCTGGATATTCAGGATCGGTTTTAATGACTTCAATACTTTTTATAGATAAAGGATTCAGAGTTGATAAAACATTATTCTCAACTTTCTTTTCATCAACAAAATATATCTTTTTATCTGTACCACATTTTTTACATATAATAACTTTTTTGTCCTTCTCATTTATTCCTGAAACAATTCCATTTAATTTATTTTCTTGAGCAAAACTCATCATTGGAAGAAATGCAAAAGCTAATAGTAATTTTTTTCATAAATTGTTAATTTACATAAAGTTAATTAAATATTTTATAAAAACTAATTTTTATATGTTCGTTTTACAGATTGAATTCCTTCAATATTTTTCATTTCCATCATGATTTTTTCTAATTCGGCTTTATTTTTAACAGAAACCGTAATCTTTCCATCAAAAATACCTGCATCTTCAGACAAATTAATACTATGCATGTTCAACGAATTATTTTTCGAAATAACTAACGTTATATCACTTACCATTCCAGCACGATCCAATCCTTGCAACTCAATCAACGCTTTAAATTCTTGTTGAGAAGAATCAATCCATTTCGCTTTTATAATTCTGTACGCATAATTTGCTTGCAACGAAACCGAGTTTGGACAATCGACTTTATGTACTTTTATTCCTTTCGAAACTGTGATAAAACCATACACTTTGTCACCCGGAATTGGATTACAACAACTCGCTAATTCGTAATCTAAACGCTCTTCATCATTCCCAAAAACAAGACTATCTAATTTCGTTTTATCGACAGGAATATCATCTTTTTTAGTCGTATTGAATGTTGATTTTCTGAAACGATTAATCAATCCAGTGAAGCCAGAATTTCGTTCAGCAAATTTGCGCAAATCATTGTTATCAATAATTCCCATTGCAACATTATAAAATACATCTTGACTTGAACTTAACTTAAAGTATTGCTGTAACTGATTAATCGTATTCTCGCTAAAATCAACTTTTAAGTGTCTTAATTTTCGTTGAATAATTTCTTTTCCATCTTCTGCAACTTTACGTTTATCTGAGTTTAAAGAAGCTTTAATTTTACTTCTCGCTTTACTCGTTACAACATATTCTAACCACTCTAATTTTGGTTTTTGTTGCGTCGAAGTAATGATTTCT
This sequence comes from Empedobacter sp. GD03739, assembly GCF_029843245.1. Classification (NCBI taxonomy): domain Bacteria; kingdom Pseudomonadati; phylum Bacteroidota; class Flavobacteriia; order Flavobacteriales; family Weeksellaceae; genus Empedobacter; species Empedobacter sp. GD03739. The sequence goes on from NZ_JAOCHX010000051.1 coordinate 17,024, forward strand.
ACTTGATCTCCACTTTGTAATTGATGCGACAATGGATACAATTTTCCGTTCACTTTTGCACCCAAACAATGATCACCAACATTGGTGTGAATAGAGTAAGCAAAATCCAACGAACTAGCTCCTTTTGGCAACGAATGCAAGTCTCCTTTTGGTGTAAAAACATAAATCTCTTTGGAATACAAATTGAATTTAAAATTATCCATAAATTCAATCGCATCCTTAGTATCCTCTTGCTCCAACATTTCACGAACTTGATGAATCCACTCATCAACTTTCGTGTCGTCGTCCGATACATTTTCTTTGTATTTATAATGCGCAGCGATACCCATTTCTGCAACTTCATCCATTCTTTCAGAACGAATTTGTACTTCTATCCAACGCGCTTGTGGTCCCATAACCGTTACGTGAAGCGATTCATAACCCGTTGTTTTGGGTTGAGAAATCCAGTCGCGCATACGTTTTGGATTTGGAATAAATAAATCCGTCACCAAAGAATAAATTTTCCAAGCTAAGAATTTTTCATTCTTTTTATCCGAACGATAAATTACACGAATCGCAAACAAATCAAAAACTTCCTCGAAAGGAATTCCTTGATTAATCATTTTTCGATAAATTGAATTGATTGATTTTGAACGACCTTTGATCTCAAATTCTAAACCTTCGGCTTCAAGTTTTTCTGAAATAGTCTTACAGAAATCATCAATGTATTTTTTTCTTTCGGCTTCAGTTTCTGTTAATTTATGTTCAATATTAAAATATGCATCTGGTTTAGTGTATTTCAAACTCAAATCTTCTAGTTCAGATTTGATGTTATACAATCCCATTCTGTGAGCCAAAGGCGCATATATAAAAATAGTTTCGGATGCTATTTTTAACTGTTTATCCTCTCGCATACTTTCTAACGTACGCATATTGTGTAAACGATCGGCAATTTTGATCAAAATCACACGCACATCTTCAGATAAAGTCAGTAATAATTTTTTATAATTTTCAGATTGTATCGAAACATCTTGTTTATTTAAGACAGCAATTTTTGTTAATCCATCTATAATTTTTGCAATCTTTTTTCCAAAAAGTTTCTCAATATCTTCTAACGTATATTCAGTATCTTCTACTACATCATGCATTAAAGCCGCAGAAATTGATGTAGCACCAAGCCCAATTTCGTCAGCAACAATTTTGGCAACAGCAATCGGATGATAGATATATGGCTCGCCTGTTTTTCTACGCTGATCTTTATGCGCATCAACAGCCAAATCAAAAGCTTTACGAATCAGCTTTTTATCTTCATCTGATAAAGTGACATATGTATTTTGAAGCATCTCTTTATAACGTCTCGTTATCTCAATGTTCTCTCTCTCTAATTGTTCGTCTGTAATAACATGAGGCGTATCCATCTTTCTTATGTTTTTGTTGATTTAGAAAAAAGCTTTAATTCCCTTTATTTATCTGCTTTCTTCGAAGGATTAAATATACAATATTTTATTTTTTATTGACTATAATATTCAACTGATTTTATCACGTTTTTTAAGTCTTTATTTTTAATCAATCTAATTTATAACGTACTTTTTACACTATTAATTTAATAATAAAAGTTGATTAATATAATCTGATTTTATCAATTTACAATTATA
>NZ_JAOCHX010000052.1:0-18491 GCF_029843245.1 Empedobacter sp. GD03739
TAATAAGTTTGGGAGGTTTTGGCTTTATTTAATTTTAGTTTTTATTATGTCAAATTTTTCTTCTAAAAGTAGTTTGTATAATTCTTTAACTTCATTCCAATCTTTTGCTTTATACTTGGTCGATATTTCATTAAATGTTATAATTAAATCTAAAGATTTTGAAGTCTCAATAACATTTTCAAAATCATCATCAGAAATTATTGAAACCCAAAAAATACCATGTTCATCATCGGATTCATTAATTTCTATTATAGCTTTTTCAATATCAGAAAATGTAATATTATCTTTATTATAGCCTTCTAATAATTGGATGTAGTTTTCGATCATACAAATTAGTTTTTACTTATCAAACCCATTCGGATATTCGCCTTTTACAAGCTCTATTTTCGCTTCTACAGCTTTTTGTAAATCTTCTTGATATTTGATTAATCTTTCTTGCAAAGTTGGATTAGTCGCACCTAAAATACGCGCTGCCAAAATTCCTGCATTCTTCGCCGCATTCACAGCAACAGTCGCAACCGGAATCCCATTTGGCATTTGCAAAATAGATAAAATAGAATCCCAACCATCAATCGAATTTGACGATTTAATTGGAACACCAACCACAGGAAGCGGCGTAATAGACGCAACCATTCCTGGTAAATGCGCAGCACCACCAGCTCCAGCGATAATAACATTTATTCCACGTTCATGTGCTGTTTTTGCATAATCAAACATACGTTGTGGCGTACGATGTGCCGAAACAATTGTTAATTCGAAAGGGATATTTAGTTCTGTTAATAGATCGGCTGCTTGTTTCATGATAGGCAAATCGCTATCACTTCCCATTATAATTCCTACCATAGTTGTTACTTTTTTGCTACGACTTTTACCGTTGCATTGACTTGTTTTATGTTTTGTTTTAATTGTTCTAAATCATCGTTCACCAATGTAACGTGCCCCATTTTTCGACCTGGTTTTGTGATAGTTTTTGCGTACCAATGCAAAAATGTTCCTGGAATCGTCAATAATTCTTCAATATTTTCGATTTCTGCTTGTCCAGTTTGTCCTTCAGCACCAATCAAATTGACCATTGCAGAAGTTGTAAACAATTTTGTAGAACCAAGTGGTAATTGCATTAACGTTCTTAACATTTGATCGAATTGTGATGAATAAGCCGCTTCAATTGTTGAATGTCCAGAATTGTGAACACGAGAAGCAGTTTCGTTTACCCAAATCGATTGATCTTTGTTTAAGAATAATTCAACTGCGAAAACTCCTGGAGATTTCAATGCTTTTACAACATCTCGCGCAATTTGTTCCGCTTTATCAGTGATTTCTTTCGGAAGTGTAGAAGGCATCAATAAATAATCTAACAAATTATATTCTTCGTTGATGACAAATTCTACTGTTGGATAAGTGACAATATTTCCTAAATGATCGGCAACCGTAACAACCGCAATTTCACGATCTAAATCGGCTGGCGTTTCGAAAATTGAAGGAGCTTGAAGCATTTTATCCAAATCAGCTTCAGATTTTAGGAACTGAACACCTTTTCCATCGTAACCATCTTTTCGAGATTTTTGAAAAATTGGATAACTGATGTCTTGTTTCGATTCTAAATCTTCCCAATTATCTAATCCAAGATAAGGCGCAGTTGGAATATTATTATTGACATAAAATTCTTTCTGAATTCCTTTGTCTTGAATAATCGCTAAAGCTTCAGGATCTGGAACAACGTGTTTTCCAATTGATTTTAGATAACGTAATGCTTCAACATTTACGTGTTCGATCTCAATTCCGATGGCATCTAAATCTTTTCCAAATGCAACAACCGTGTCATAATCTTTGAAATCGCCTTGTACAAAATGATGTGCATGTGGCGCGCAAGGTGCATCAGCAGCTGGATCTAAAATACTAATCTCGCAAGGATATTGCAATGCATTTTGCAAAAACATATACCCCAATTGTCCTCCTCCTAAAATTCCGATTTTTATCATATTGCGAAGTTAATGAATAATATAATTTCTATTTTTACGAGAATTAAAAAAGTATTGACGAGATGTTAACAAAATGGAGTAGAATTTTATTTTTTGTATTTGCTGGAATTTATTTGACGAGTAAGAGTTTTTATCAATATTTTGTATTCGATATGCTGGTACAATATTCTATGTATGCGCTGATTATTGCTTTTTTCTTGTGTTTGATTTACAATTATTCGATTCGAAAAGAAGAAAAGAAAAATATTTTATGGTTGATTCCTTTGGTTGCGATTCCGATTATTACGTACAAAAACATAGGAAATTTCTATTTTGGAGAAAATGCAAAAGGAGAAAAATCGAATTTTAAAATTACGTCGATCAATATTTTTTCTCAAAATGAAGAATTTCAACATCTAAAAGATTATTTAGCTAAAGATAAAAGTGATGTAATTGTTTTACAAGAATTAACGCCTGCTTGGCAAAAACATGTAGAGTTTATCCGAAAAGAATATCCATATTATAAAGAAGAGGTGAGAAGTAACAATTTTGGAATTGCGATTTATTCTAAAATTCCATTCTCTAAAGTATCTACAAAAAATTATATTGATGAGATGCATCCGTCTATTTTAGCGGAAATTATTGTAGACGCTAAACCATTAAGTATTTTGGCAACGCATCCTGTTCCGCCTTTACCAAATCAGGCTCGTTTTGAAAGACGAAATAAACAATACGAATTGATGAAGCAGGAAATTGATGCTTTACCGAATGAAAATATCATTTTAGTTGGAGATTTGAATTCTACGGTTTATTCACCGAATTTCAAATTGGTGCAATCAGATAAAATGAAAGATGCTCGTTCTGGTTTTGGATTGAATAATTCTTGGAATGCTTTTATTCCAATTTTCCGCACAAATATTGACCAATGTTGGGTTTCGAAGAAAATAAAAGTGACCAATTTTTATCGTGGAGATGATATAAAATCAGATCATTTTCCGATTGTTGCAGAACTGAAAATAGATTAAGAATTTGGGTTAATTTTTAAATTTCAAAAAAAAGATTACCTTTGAAGTTCAATCGAAAGGGGTGCTTCTTTACAAGAGGCTGAGATTATACCCAAAGAACCTGGGCAGGTAATGCTGCTAAGGGAACTGGTACTTCACCAAATTACATTCGCGCGTAAATTATAAAAGTGTAAGATGGCTCCTTTCATAATATTTTTTAAAATTAATTATGAAAAGGTCGATTTTTTTATTGTCATTATTTGGTGCATCTATTCTTTATGCACAAGAAAAAGATTCTATTCAAAAAGAAGAAATTCAATTAGGAGAAGTTTCAATTGTCGAAAAACTTCCGATTACAGTTGAAAAGGTAACTGATAAAATGTTACAAAAGAAGAATTTGGGACAAGATGTTCCAACTTTGTTAAATTCTGCTACGTCTGTTTCTATAACTTCCGATACAGGAACAGGAATTGGTTATTCATCGATTAAAATTCGTGGACTTAATGAGCAATCAATCAATGTTACATTAAATGGAATTCCGCTTAATAATCCTGAGTCTCAAGGTGTTTTTTGGGTGAATATGCCAGACTTGGCTTCATCTACAAGCTCTATGATAATTCAGAGAGGAGTTGGAACTTCATCAAAAGGGATGGCTTCTTTCGGAGCAAGTGTTAATATCGAATCTCAAAATCCGTCTACCGTTCCTTTTGCAGAAGCAAATGTTTCTTTCGGAAATTATAAAACGCAAAAATATACAGTTCAGGCTGGTACGGGAAAAATACTAAATAATAAGTTGAGTATTGATGGACGTTTTTCTAAGATAAATTCGGATGGATATGTAGACAGATCTTGGTCAGATTTAATCTCTTATGATTTTACTGCCTTATATGAATTGAATGAAAAAACAAAGTTTAGATTTCAGAATATGTTTGGAAAAGAACAAACGTATCAGGCATGGAGTGGTGTAGATGCTGAAACTTTAAAAAAAGATAGAACATATAATTTTGAAGGAGAAATTTTAGACGAAAATGGAAAGGTTGAAGGTTTTTATAAAAATCACACCGATAATTACCGTCAAAATCATTATTTTCTTTCGTGGTTACAAGATTTTGGGAATAATTGGAAATCAAATTTAACAGTTCATTACACAAAAGGTAAAGGTTATTACGAGAGCTATAAAAATAATCGCAGTTTGAAACGTTATAAATTGGATTATTTAACTTCAGAAAAAAGAAATTTAATTAATCGTGAATATCTTGATAATGATTTTTATGGTTTTAATCTTGAAGTTGAAAATCAAAAATTAAACGATTTTAAAGTATTTTTCGGATTATCTGCAAACGAATATGATGGCGATCATTATGGAAATGTCTTATGGGTAAAAGGCACAGATTTTAAGGATAAAGATTTCAAATATTACAACAATCGTTCTGTGAAAAAGCAATTGGCTGCTTATGCAAAAGTATTGTATCAATTGAATAAATTTGAATTGTTTGGTGATTTGCAATACCGTTATGTTGAATATGATGCGAAATATTTGCCAAATGGGAAAAATGATGAGGAAGATTTCAGACCATTTTCGGATACATTCAATTTTGTGAATCCAAAAGCTGGAATAAATTTTAAAATCAATTCTTCAAATGTATTGTATGCTTCTTATGGTATTTCACATCGTGAGCCTTTGAGAAATGATTATGCAGGTTTGAATGATAAAGATAAAAAACCAAAAGCCGAATTTTTACAAGATTACGAATTGGGTTACAGAAAAAGTGGTCGTCTTGCTTTGAGTGCGAATTTGTATTATATGGATTACCGTGATCAATTGGTGCCAACTGGAGAATTGAATGATGTAGGAAGTCGAAAAAGAATTAATTCAGGAAAAAGTTTTAGACGAGGAGTCGAATTTGATGCAAATTATAAGATTATTCCAAATCGTTTGAATGTTTTTGGAAATATTACGTTTAGCGAAAACAAACATGATAATTACAAAGAGGAAGTTTGGGATGTTGATGGAAGCTCTTCTGTAAAAGAATACGGAAAAACAAAAATTTCGATGTCACCTGATGTGATTTCTGCTTTTGGTTTTGAAGTTATTCCTTTCAAAAATGTGTTGATTAATTTGACGAATAAATATATTGGTGAACAATATTTATCAAATACAGAACCAGTAGATGGAAAATTAGATAGTTATTTGGTTTCGGATCTTTTGATTCGATATTCGCCAAAAGTAAAAGGAATTAAAAACCTTGAATTTTCATTCTTGATTAATAATTTATTTGATGTAGAATATGAATCAAACGGTTATTATTACGGAAAAGCATTTTATTTTCCACAAGCTGGAATTAATGTTTTTGGCGGAGTTGGAATTCGTTTGTAAAAAGTCAAAAGCTCGAGATTTATCTCGAGCTTTTTTTATTCTTCAATATATTCAAGAGGAATATGCCAAATTTCGGTTTTATTTTTTTCTCGAAAGAAATCTAAATGTCCAATTTCATCTAATCCATATTCTTTTGGAATGATATTCAAACGTTTTTTCTTCGCATTTTTCAAAACTAATTTCCCAAATAAATCTACAGATTTTGGCGTTGCCATAAAATCATCATCCAAACTAATGATTAAAACAGGTTTTGTAATTTCATCATACAAATTTTGCGTTTCATCAGCGTAACCTAGAATTGAAGTTTCATTCAGAATTAGTTTTCGCCAATCTTTTGCGATCCCGATTGGAATTGGTTCGCCCATTCCAACTTTTTGAGAAGGAAAAAAACCGTAAAAAGCAGATAAAACAGGAATCGCAATGCGAAAAAAGAAATTCACTTTAGTTTTATCTTTTTGATGAAAATTTTTGATATAGCCATATTAAGAACCAATCGTTACAATTTTATCATAAACTTTGTAAGCGCGTGTCAAACCAATCATAATTCCACCGATACTATGACCAATTAAGAATTTTTCGTGATTGGGATAAAATTCTTCGATATATTGTGTTAAACCTAAAAAATCTTTATCGGCCCAATCTGTAAAATGCGCTTTAAAATCTTTTAACTTTTTGGGTTTAGAATCGCCGATTCCGCGATAATCATACGTAAAAACCAAATATCCCTTATTAGCTAAATACGTTGCATATTTGGCATAAAAAGTTTGTTTAACACCAATTGCAGACGAAATGACAATGATTTTTTTGGTTGCGTTGTTTTCGCCAAAAGAGGTTACGGCAATTGGATATTTGTCGGAAGCTTCTAGTATGAATTTTTTCATTCTTTTTATTTGATAAGGTAAAAAATATACCTTTACAAGGTAAATCAATCTTATGAAAAAAAATATTTTAATTCTATTAATCTTATTCTCTTCAAAAATGTTTTCTCAACAATTAAAACCTGATAATGTGATTGGTTTTTGGAAATTACAAGAATCGGGCTTTTATGAAAATGGCAAAAAAGTGTCTAAAGAATTTGATGATTGCCGGTTAATGAGAAATTATACAATTTGGGATAATGGATATGCTATTTATAACTATGTAGAAGGAAGTAATGGCAATTGTTTTCCTAGTGAGCCTCGATTAACATTGTGGCGAATTGTTGATAATAGAATTCAATTTTACATTGATGATTATATTTTTGAGGATAGAATTGTGAAAATTAATCAAGATAAAACGATAACTTTTGAAACATATATTGATAAAAAAATTGTAGATTCTGATAAGAAATTTGAGAAAATAGCAAATACAATCAGTTATGATATTTTACGTAAACAATAAATAAAGAAAATAAGTTTTCAGGTTTATTTTTTATATTCACTTTACGTCATTCAAAATCTTTATTTTTACCACATAATTATTGAACCGAATGAAAAATATATTCAGCCTATTTTTAGCATCAATTTTATTGCTTTCAGTTTTTTCGTGCAAAGAAGACGATTCGTTGGCAATATCGCAAGATCAATTGTTGCGATCTGGAAAATGGCAATTGAAAGAAATTAGAAAAACGAAAGGGAATATAACGGAAACAGACAAGTTGTTGTCTTGTGAGCGACAGTCTACATTAGATTTTTCGGATGTTACGAATTATAATTCTAACATGTATAAAACCGAAAAAGGAAATTGTGTACAAGAACAAACGACAGGAACGTATGTGTATAATACGTCTAAAACAAAACGTTTGTTAACGATGTCTCTGAATGATACAACGTACAATTATTATGTGAAGCAGTTAGATCCAAAATATTTGATTTTGCAAGATACGTTGAGTAAAGTAGATACGATAAAGCTTCGTTTGCAAGTTTTTGAAATTGTAAAATAATAATGAAAATACCTTCCATTTTGGAAGGTATTTTTTATTCGAACATTTTTCGTGTAATAAAATCTTTGTCTAAACTCCAAGCGCGTGCAGGAGAATATTCACGTCCATAATAAATGATTTGAATATGTAATTTGTTCCACAACTCTTTTGGAAAGATTTTCTTCGCATCTTTTTCTGTTTCCTCAACATTTTTACCTTTTGTCAATTTCCATAATTTCATCAAACGATGAATATGTGTGTCGACAGGAAAAGCAGGATGACCAAACCATTGAGACATCACAACCGAAGCGGTTTTGTGTCCAACACCAGGTAATTCTTCTAATTCTTCAAAACCTTCTGGAACTTCGCCATCGTATTTTTCGATTAAAATTTCAGATAATCGTTTGATATTTTTGGCTTTTGTGTTTGATAAACCAATTTCGCGGATATAATATTTTATTTCATCTACTTCTAATAACGACATTGCTTTTGCGTTAGCAGCTTTCGCAAATAATTCGGGTGTTACTTGATTCACTTTTTTATCTGTTGTTTGGGCAGATAATAAAACGGCGATCAATAATGTAAAAGCATCTTGATGGTCTAATGGAATTGGTGGAACTGGATATAATTTTTCCAATTCATCAATCACAAATTGGATACGCTCTTTCTTTAACATCATAAGTTCTGAAACTTTTTGTGTAAAAATAATGAAACATCTTTAATTATGCTTTAAATAATCAGCCACAAGCTTTCTTACAAAAAAATAAAAGTAAATATTTAGCGACTTATTTTGGCGTTGTATAACATTACATTTGTAGTATAAATAAAAGATTAATTAGTTAAATCAGTTACGATTCAAGATTTAATCATTATTTTTACGAGAAGTTCTAAAGACAAATCAAGATGTTAAAAATAGGAGATAAAGTTCCAGATTTTAAAGGAATTGATCAAGATGGAAACGAAGTTTCGTACCAAGATTTTGCAGGAAAAAAATTAGTCGTTTTCTTTTATCCAAAAGCAAGTACACCAGGTTGTACAGCCGAAGCATGTGATTTACGCGATAACGAAAATGCGTTGAAGGCGCAAGGTTATCATTTGGTTGGAGTAAGTGCAGATTCTGTGAAAAGACAAAAGAATTTTGCTGAGAAAAACAATTTACGTTTTCCTTTGCTTGCAGATGAAAATCATGAAATTCTGAATGCTTTCGGTGTTTGGGGACCAAAGAAATTTATGGGACGCGAATTTGATGGAATTCATCGTACAACGTTCATTATTGATGAAAAAGGAATGATTACGGATGTAATTGAAAAAGTGAAAACAAAAGAACACGCAAAACAAATTTTAGAAAAATAAAAAATAATATAATGAGCGATTTAGACAATAAAAAGAAAGCGTTACAGCTAATCTTAGATAAGATGGACAAAGCTTACGGAAAAGGAACTGTAATGCGTATGGGAGATTCGGCTGTTGATGATAAAATAGAAGTAATTCCTTCTGGATCTTTGGGATTAGATTTAGCGTTAGGAGTAGGAGGTTATCCTCGCGGACGTGTTATCGAAATCTATGGGCCAGAATCTTCTGGTAAAACAACATTGACATTACACGCTATTGCTGAAGCGCAAAAAGCTGGTGGTATCGCTGCTTTTATTGATGCTGAGCATGCTTTTGACCGTTATTATGCAGCGAAATTGGGTGTTGATGTAGAAAACTTAATTATTTCTCAACCAGATAATGGTGAGCAAGCATTAGAAATTGCAGATAACTTAATTCGTTCGGGAGCGATAGATATTATCGTAATTGACTCTGTTGCGGCACTTACTCCAAAAGCGGAGATTGAAGGTGAAATGGGAGATTCTCGTATGGGATTACAAGCGCGTTTGATGTCTCAAGCTTTACGTAAATTGACAGGAACAATTAATAAAACGAAATGTACAGCGATTTTCATTAACCAATTACGTGAAAAAATTGGTGTTATGTTTGGTAATCCAGAAACAACAACTGGTGGTAATGCCTTAAAATTCTATGCATCTGTACGTTTGGATATTCGTCGTTCTACTCAAATCAAAAATGGAGATGAGGTAATCGGAAATCATTCGAAAGTAAAAGTGGTTAAAAATAAAGTTGCTCCTCCATTCCGTCAAGCAGAATTTGATATTATGTATGGTGAAGGAATTTCTAAAGTTGGAGAAATTTTGGATATGGGTGTTGAGAAAGGAATTGTAAACAAATCTGGTTCTTGGTATTCATACAACGATAGCAAATTAGGACAAGGTCGCGATGCTGTAAAAGAAGTATTGAAAGATAATCCTGAATTGGCAGAAGAAATTGAAGCTAAAATTGTCGCATTAATCAAAGGTGAGCCAGTAGATGGAAAACCATCAGTTGATAATCCAGCTGACGAAGCAGAATTATTTGCTGAAGATTAATTCGAAAGAATTTTTATATAATGATAAAAACCTCTCAATTTTGAGAGGTTTTTTTGTTATTTTGTATAATTAATAAAAAAGCCGTCCTCATCTCCAAATGAAATTCTTAAACTATTTTTTGTTAATATTTCGATATTTTCTATTTCAGTATCATTAGTGTTATTTTCTGTTAAGGTAATTTGTTTGTTTTTTAAACTCCATTTTCCTTCAGACGGGCTATGATAACAAGGGTCATTTCCTCCACCTTCATAAAAATCATTATAATAAGTAAAATTTTTATTAAAAGTTATACTTGTTTTAGAATCACATTCATTGTATTCTTCAATTATTTCTTTTCCATTCAAATAATATCCAGAGTTTTTAATCTGCCATTTACCAATTAATAATTCTTCATGCGATTCTACATTAGAATCATCATCGTTATTACAAGATGCGAAAAATGTAGTCGCTGAAAGTGTAGCAAATAATAATAGTTTTTTCATAAGTTATTTTTTGATTGGTAATAAAGCTATGAAAAATGATATTAATTAAACGTTTTTAAGTATTTATAATAAAAAACCATTTCTGTAGAAGTGGTTTGTCATGTTGAATTTATTTCAACATCGCATATTGTTTATGATGAGAATGAAACGAATTCAGAATATTCATATTTATTAGTTAAATAGTAAAGCTTTTAAGTAGGGAGGTATTAATAAAAAAAAAGACAATCAGATTGATTGTCTTTTTTGCTCCTCCTCTTGGGCTCGAACCAAGGACCCTCTGATTAACAGTCAGATGCTCTAACCAACTGAGCTAAGGAGGAGTATCGTTATCGATATTGTGTTGCAAATATAGAGCAAATTTTATTACTTCCAAATCTTAAAAGTATTTTTTTTCGTTCTACAAGTCGCATCAATAGGCAACTCTTTGAAAATGAATTAGAAATAATTTAAAAAAAATTATTCATAATGACGAAAAATTCCTTGTTGTGTTGCCGTCCACAATGGTCCTTCTTTATTTGCTGCTTTTAACGCGCTTGCAGCCCACGTATTACACGTAAAAAATAAGCTATAACTTCTTTTTACTTCGTAAAACGAATCACTATCTCCATAAACAGCATCTGTTTTTATTAATTCGACTTTGTTATTTTGATCCAAATCAAATGATTGCTTGATGTAAACAATTAATTTTTGATACTCTTCTACACTCAAATCAACTCTTTTACAATCTTCACTCTCAGTCATTTTATCATAAAAAGTAGTATGCATCGCCGAATCTCCTAACCAAAATGCAGCGTTGAAAGCTGTAGAAAATTTAAGATCTTTCCATTCTGGTGTATCCAAATAAAAGCCTTTATCTCCCCAACCAAAGGCAATATATTTGTATTCTTTTTTCGATTTTGTATGCGAAAAAGGCACAAAAGTAGACCAATCAATCGTTTCAGATTTTACAGGAACTACAATGTCTGTATGTACACCATTTGTCAAAATATACGCAGTAATTTGATCGTTAGGCTTATCTTTTTGTTTATTCACTGGAATTAATGGCAACAAAACCACCGCAAGCAGATACACCACAATTAGTAAAACTAAAAGGCCTAATATTTTGAGTAGAATTCGGAAGATTTTTTTCATAGTATTAAGTTGAATAACGAATATAAAAAGATCTGTTCAAATAGTTGAACGGATTTTTTTATATAATTTAGGTATATTTATCTTCAAACCGATTACATATGAAATATTTATTGTTAATTTTTTTTCCAATATTTAGTTTTGGTCAAGAAAAATTCAAGGTTGAATATGAAGTTCGTAAGTTCATGAATTTCGGAAAAACAGAACAAGATTTAGAAACTGAAAAACGTTATTCTCGACCATTATATATAGAATTAACTGGTGATAATAATCGTTGTTCTCAAAAACAAATTGTAAAACTTGATAATTCTCAAGGAGCTACAAGCAATTTAAATTACATTGGCGGCTACAAAGACTTAGAAAGTTATTATGATTTTGATAAAAATTATTTAAAGGTTTCAAGAGAAATGGATAATAAATTGTACTTGATAAAAGTAGATTTCACTAAAATAAATTGGAATTTGACTCGAGAAACTAAGGTTATAAAAGGATTTAATGTTAAGAAAGCAATATACGAAGAAGGTGATTTATTACTCGAAGCTTGGTATGCTACAGAAATAAAATCGAAATGTGGACCTAATAATTATAATAATCTTCCTGGATTAATATTGGAGATGAGAAAATCATTTAAAACCGTTCCTGATCAATATATGACATATAAATTAGAATCTATTCAATTGGATAATTCATTAAAATTTACTGAACCTAATAAAGGAAAATTAATCAATCAAGAAGAGTTTAAAAAACTTGAAAGTGAATATAAAAAAAGAGTACAAATGATGGTCGACGCAGAAAACTCTAGCGGAGGAGTTGAAAAAGATTAATTAAAAACAAAAACCTCGCAATTGCGAGGTTTTTCTTAATTTGATTCGTTGTAAAGTGTATTATGATCTTTGTCCAAGAAATTAAATTGTAAGTATTTGTACGCATCTCTTGGTACAATCTTAATCCACTTTTTATGCTTAAAAAACCATTTCATCTGAATGCTTGGCAATCCATGTTGTAAATAAGCAGCTACGAAAGGATGCACGTGCAACGACATTTTTCGTAAATCCTTATCTTTTCTATCAAGGATATTCAAGAGCACTTGTTCAATTTTATCAATTGTAACGATAGGTGCTTCAACTTCATTCGATTCTTGGTTAGGATTTTCTTCAGTTGTAACAAAATTCACCTCTGGGCGAACACGTTGTCTTGTAATCTGAATCAATCCAAATTTACTTGGTGGCAAAATCTTATGTTTTGCTTTATCTTTCGCCATTTCAGCTCTCAGATGCTCGAACAATTCTTTTTTATGTTCTACATCCGTCATGTCAATAAAATCGACCACAACAATTCCTCCCATATCACGTAATCGCAACTGACGTGCAATTTCAGAAGCAGCAATTTTGTTTACGGCAAAAGCTGAATCTTCCTGATTTTTAGAATTACGAGAAATATTTCCCGAATTCACATCAATTACGTGTAACGCTTCTGTATGTTCAATCACAAGATATGCACCTTTAGATTGTGGAATAGTTACCGTTTTACCAAAAGCTTGTTTAATTTGTCTTTCGACATTAAACTTCTCAAAAATTGGAACAAATGGATCGTCGTATTCTTTTACCAAATTAATTTTATCTGGTGCAATAACTTCCAAATATTCGCGCATTTCGTCAGCTAATTCATCATCATCAACAGAAATTTTAATAAAATCATCATTAAAATTATCTCTCAAAATAGAAGAAGCTCTGTCCATTTCGCTAAGAATTTTAGCTGGCGCTTTCTTTTTTTGAAGATTTTTGAAGATTTGAGACCATTTGTTTAACAAATAAGCCAAATCTGCTTGTAATTCTTCTGCATTCTTCTCTTCGGCAACTGTTCTGATAATAACTCCGAAGCCTTCTGGTGTTAAACCTTCTAAAATTTTGATTAAACGATCGCGTTCTGGTTTTTGTTTGATTTTTTGCGAAATCGAAACACGTTCCGAAAATGGAACTAAAACTAAATATCGACCAGCAATTGAAATTTCAGAAGTAATTCTTGGTCCTTTCGTATGAATTGGTTCTTTTGTAATTTGAACCAAAACGGAATCACCTGGAGCAAAGATTTCTGTAATTTGTCCATCTTTGTCAATCGGTTCTTCCATACGGAAGTTCTTCAATTTTTCGGTTTTGTACGTGCCATTTGCTACAATTTTGTTGTACGCATTTGACGAACGTATTTGTGGACCTAAGTCATGATAATGTAAAAATGCATCTTTCGAATAACCAATGTCAACAAAGGTTGCATTTAAACTAGGAGCTAATTTTTTGATTTTACCCAAGTAAATGTCGCCAACTGCAAAGCCATCATTTGCAGTATCTTGATGAAATTCCATCAAGCGACCTTCATCTAAAACTGCGATGCGTACTTGATCAGCTAAGGCTGAAATCACTAATTCTTTACTCATCAAAAAATTATGTTTTTAAAAATGATAAAAGCACTTTCCAAAATTTCCATTGAAAAGTGCTATCTTGTAAAAAGACTAAATTATTAATAGCTTAGCTACTAATTATTTTTTCTTTTTGTGTCTGTTAAGACGACGACGTTTTTTGCGTTTGTGCGTCGCTACCTTATGTCTTTTACGTTTTTTTCCGCTTGGCATGATACAATTATTTTATTGTTATTTGATTACGTTTGCTTCGCTAGTCTTTACATCTTCGATGAAAGTCTTCGCTGGTTTAAATGTAGGAACGTTGTGTGCTGGGATAATGATAGAAGTACCTTTTGTAATGTTTCTACCTGTTTTTTCAGCTCTAGTTTTAATAGTAAAAGAACCAAATCCTCTTAAGTATACATTTTCTCCTTCTACTAATGATTTAATCACCTCCTCCATAAACGATTCTACCACTCTTTGAGTATCGCTCTTTTCAAGTCCTAATTTACCTGAAATGTTATTTACTATTTCTGCCTTTGTCATAATTCCTCTTATTATTCTTAAATTTGAAAGCGGGTGCAAATATAACGATAGTATCCCAACAAAAAAAGATTTTTTCAGTTTTTATGAACTTCAACTATCTGATTTTGTCATATTTTGACAAAAATAAACGAGATTTACCTTGGCGTCATACAAAAGACCCATTTCACATTTGGTTGTCGGAAATTATTCTCCAACAAACAAGGGTTGACCAAGGTATGAAATTTTACAATAATTTCATACAAGAATTTGAGACTATTTTCGATTTGGCAAATGCCGACGAACAAAAAGTCCTAAAACTCTGGCAAGGACTGGGTTATTATTCCCGTGCCAGAAATTTACACTTCACAGCAAAGACGATTGCTGATGAATTAAATGGACAATTTCCGAATAATTTCAAAGATTTAAAAAAGCTAAAAGGCGTAGGAGATTACACTGCAGCTGCAATTGCATCTATTGTATATGATGAAAATGTACCTGCTGTAGACGGAAATATGTTTCGAGTTTTTGCGCGATATTTTAATATTACAGATGATATAAGTTCGCCAAAAACAAAGAAGATTTTCTGGGATTTGGGCTTAGAAATCATTGATAAAAAACGTCCAGGCGATTTTAATCAGGCGGTAATGGATTTGGGTGCAACAATTTGTACACCAAAACAGCCAAAATGTGAAATTTGTCCACTTAATGAGTCTTGTGAAGCGCTTCGATTAAATAAAGTCAACGAATTGCCTATAAAATTGAAAAAGACAAAAGTTTCGAATCGTTTTTTACATTTTATTCTCATCGAAAATGAAGATAAAATTGCCTTGTCTAAACGAATTGGAAATGATGTTTGGAAAAATTTATTCACTTTTCCAAAAATAGAAACTGAAACTGACTTGTTGGATAAAGGTTGGATTTTAGATCAAAATCTTGAAAATAATTTAACTTTTATAGAAGAAGAGAAACACATTTTGTCGCATCAAAATTTATTTATAAAATATTGGAAATTAAATGTATCTTTAATAGATATAACAAATTTGCAAGCCGAAAATGATTTTGAAATGATTGCTTTAAATGATCTAGAACATTATCCGCTTCCAAAACCAATAGAAAAATTTATAAATAAACATTATTTGGATTAACTTTGTAAGTAACAAGCCACTAAAAATCTATTACAACTATGAATGGAACAACGAATAAAGTACTTTTGATCGGAAATTTGGGTGATGATATAAAATTGCATCACTTTGATGAACAAAATTGTATTGGACGATTTCCTATTGCAACGACAGAGTCTTACATCTCGAGAACAGGAGAACGAATTACAGAAACAGAATGGCACAATATTGTGACACGCAATAAATTGGCAGAATTATGTGATCGTTATCTGAAAAAAGGAGATAAAGTTTTTGTTGAAGGACGCATCAAAACGCGCAA
The DNA here is from genome assembly GCF_029843245.1 of Empedobacter sp. GD03739. Lineage (NCBI taxonomy): Bacteria > Pseudomonadati > Bacteroidota > Flavobacteriia > Flavobacteriales > Weeksellaceae > Empedobacter > Empedobacter sp. GD03739. The sequence goes on from NZ_JAOCHX010000052.1 coordinate 15,636, forward strand.
ATGGGACGATAACGGACAAACGCGTTATACAACAGAGATCGTAGCAAATTCAATCGAGTTTTTGACACCAAAAATTGACAATGAACAACGTCAAGCCATGCAAAATGATCAGAACAAAGTTCAGCAAAGTCAACAAAACACAACAGTTGTCGAGCCACCTTTTATAGATGAAGGAGAAGACGATTTGCCTTTTTAGAAATTAAAAAATTAAATGAATTTTAAAAAACTTAACGTTTTACGTTATACAATGAATTTTAAAACTATAATAGCATTATGTAGTAGTGCTATTTTTTTTGTGTCGTGCAATAAAAGCGAGGAAGTTGCCAAACCTTTAGGACAAGTTCGCCTCGAATATCCGCAACAAACTTATCTGTCTTTCAAAGAAAATGTACCCTATACTTTTCAATACTCAAACTTTGGGAAGGTCATTATGGGTAAAAAACCAAACTCTTTCAATATTGTTTATCCACGAATGAAAGCGACAATTTACCTGACATATTTTCCGGTTCAGTCTCCACAAGATTTAATCGTTCAAATAAAAGAAAGTGAGAGTTTTGTGCAAGAACAGACGGTTAAAGCCAGTTTTATCTCGCCACAAGAATTTTCTTTTCCAGAAAAAAAGGTTTTTGGTACTATGTATGAATTAGGAGGAGAATCAGCAATTAATATTCAGTTTCATGCGACGGATAGTGTGAAGAATTTTTTAGCAGGTTCGGTTTATTTCAAAACTCAACCAAAACCCGATTCTTTAGCTCCAGCAGTTGATTATATCAAAAAAGATGTAAAAAAATTGTTAGAAACCTTAGAATGGAAAAAATAAACAGCTTTGATAAATAAATTCGATTAATTTTGTAATCGTTTAATAAAATTCGAACATAAATAAATTTAAAACAATATGTTAATACAGATAGCTACCTTAATGCTTAGTTTGATGCTTTTAGTAATGTTGCACGAGCTAGGACATTATGTAACAGCGCGATGGTTTGGCGTTCGTGTCGAACGTTTCTTTTGTTTTTTCGATGTGAAATTTGCCATTTGGAAAAAGAAAATTGGTGATACTGTTTACGGTATCGGTTGGTTGCCTCTTGGAGGATACGTAAAACTTTCGGGAATGATTGACGAAAGTATGGATTTGGAACAAATGAAACAAGAACCAAAACCATGGGAATTCCGCGTAAAACCAGCTTGGCAACGATTAATCATTATGTTAGGAGGTATTATTGTGAATATCATTTTAGCGATGATTATTTATACTATTTTATTCATTTCTCAAGGAAAAAGCTTTGTTGATGTAAACAAAATGCAATATGGAATTGAAGCGAATGCAACTCAAACTAAATTTGGCTTACAAAAAGGTGATATTCCAATTGGAGTAAATGGGGTAAAATATCAAGCTTTAAACGAAATAGGAAAAGAAGCCTTGTTAGGTGGTGAAACTTTAGATGTAAAACGTCAAGGAAAAGAAGTTTCTTTACCAATTACAGAAGATTTCAGAACTGAAATTTTAAACGCTAAAGGCGCTTTCTTTATTCCTCAAATGCCAACCGTTGTGGATTCTGTTGTTGAGAATAGTGCAGCACAAAAAGCAGGTTTATTAAAAGATGATAAAGTAATTGCTATTGATGGTTTCACAACACCTCTATTTTCAGATTTAACAAATAAATTAAAAGAATACAAAGGAAAAACAGTTTCTTTAAGTGTTGAAAGAAAAGGCGAGCCAGTAGAATTGATGGTAAGTGTGAACAAAAATGGCGAAATTGGATTCATTAGATCAACAGCATATTTAGATTCATTAATATCAAAAGAAGATTATACAATTGGTGAAGGAATCGCAAAAGGGATTGTAGAGCCATTTGAAGCGATTGCAACGCAAGTTCGTGGAATTGGGACATTGTTCCAAGTAAAAGACGGTCGTAAACAAGTTGCTGGACCAATTGGAATGGTAAAACAAATGCCAAAAGAATGGAACTGGTTATTTTTCTGGTCATTCACGGCAATGATTTCTGCTTGGTTAGCATTCATAAACTTATTACCAATCCCAGGTTTGGACGGTGGACATGCCGTTTTTGCTATCTATGAAATGGTGACAGGTAAAAAACCAAGTGAAAAAGTTTTAGAAAAAGCACAAATGGTTGGAGTTGTAATTATCTTAGGATTAATGGTATTCATCTTCGGGAACGATATTGTGAATATGATTTTTAAATAAATTTTAAAATATTTTTTGTGGGTGTAAAAAATACTTCTATATTTGCACCCACAATTAAGCAACATTCCTCCTTAGCTCAGTTGGTTAGAGCATCTGACTGTTAATCAGAGGGTCCTTGGTTCGAGCCCAAGAGGAGGAGCTTTTTTAGTGAAACGTCAAACAAAGACTTAAAAATAAAATTTTAAAATATCGGATTTTCCTCCTTAGCTCAGTTGGTTAGAGCATCTGACTGTTAATCAGAGGGTCCTTGGTTCGAGCCCAAGAGGAGGAGCGGTGTAAATCAGCCACTTACAGATTTGTAAGTGGCTTTTTCTTTCTTTATCACGAATATAAGTTTCCTTATTTATTGTTGTATTAGTAGATGTTTTCTTAACTAGAAGATTATATGAAAGATTTTTATACTGTCATTTTTATCGTTGTTTTACTTTTCACAATACTTATTCCTTTTTATCTATCTGGTCGAGTGTGGTTTGTATTCAACCCTTTTTCTCTAAGTTTATCACACTCATCTTTTCTTTATGAATCTGTTGGACGGATAAAGTTGATTTCCTGAATGAGCTCAGAAAAATTTTGGTATAAACCTATATTCCACATTATTCTGCTAATGTTTGAAATTTTAGCTTTAGGCATTTAGGTTCATTGTATATTAA
>NZ_JAOCHX010000053.1:0-18213 GCF_029843245.1 Empedobacter sp. GD03739
AGGTGACGGAATTGCAACAATGATTGCAGCTTGTTTAGGTGGACCTCCAAACACAACGTATGGCGAGAATATTGGTGTTTTAGCTATTACAAGAGCTTTTAGTATTTATGTATTTATTGGAGCAGCATGTTTTGCTATTTTATTTGGATTTTGTGGTAAAGTTTCAGCTTTATTAAGTACAATTCCAACACCAGTTATGGGTGGCGTTTCTATTTTATTATTTGGAATTATTGCTTCGAGCGGTTTGAGAATGCTAATCGAAAATAAAGTTGATTTCAAGATTAAACGAAACCTAATCATTTCATCTGTTATCCTAATTATAGGAATTGGTGGTGCGGCAATTCACATTGGAGATTTATTTTCTTTAGAAGGAATGGCTTTGGCTTCTATAATTGGAGTTGCTCTAAATTTAATTCTTCCGGGAAGAGAATTTGTCTCGTTTAAGGAAATGTTTGATGAAGAAAATTAGATTATCATAAAATAAAAAAGACGGAAACTTATAATTTCCGTCTTTTTTATTAAATATTTTTTGTTCTTAAACTTCGTCAAAATCAATTGCTAAAGTAGCTGTTTTTGGACGAGAAATACATGCTAAGGTCATTCCTTCTTCGTAATCAGAATCTGTTAATACATAGTTGTCTCCAATATGCACTTCACCTTCCGTTATCTTACACATACAAGACGAACAAACACCTCCTTTGCATGAATATGGTGCGTCAATACCAGCATCTAACATCGTATCAATCAAATTTTTTCCTCTATCCCACGTCACTTCAGAAGTCTCTCCATCAAGCGTTACAGTAACTTGAACCGTTTGAGGCCCTTCATCATGTTTTGTAAAAATATCTTCTGTTTTCACTGAAGGATTAAACATTTCGAAATGAATATGTTTCTCGATAATTCCAGCTTCGTTGATTTTTTTCGCTAAAGTCAAAATCATTTGTTCTGGTCCACAAACCATTGCTTCATCTACTTCGTTGATATCAATAATTTGATTCAAGATTAAATCAAATTTCTTCTCATCAATTCGTCCATTGTAAATGAAATTCTCCTGATCTTGACGCGTATAGAAATGATGAATAAAAACATTGTTTGGATATTTTTGTTTCAATTCTGTCAAACGCTCTTTGAACATGATTGAGTTTTCATCTCTATTTACATAAAAAATATGAAAATTTACCCATTCTTCAGTCTGCAAAGTAAACTCTAACATACTCATAATTGGCGTGATTCCACTACCCGCCGTAAAAGCTAATAACGTACGTTTTTCGTTTGGTTTTGTTGGAATTGTAAAACGTCCACTTGGTGTAGAAACTTCCAATTGATCACCAACTTTTAGTTCATTTGCTAAATAAGAAGAAATCTTTCCATTTGGTTGAGATTTAACCCCAATGCTCCATTTTTTATCATTAGGAGATTCACACAAAGAATAATCTCTTCGTTCTCCATTAATATTAAGAGTGATATATTGTCCAGGTAAAAAATTGTATTCTTCGTGTAATTCCTCAGGAACATCAAACGAAATTTGAACAGCATCAGCCGTTAATTTTACAATTTCTTTTACTGTTAATAAATTAAATTTCATAGTCGTATACTATTTATAATTCTTAAAACAACTCGTTATTTAAGATTGTTCTGCTAACTTTGTACAAAAGTAAGATTTTAGATTAAATAGAAAAAGTATATGGAAATAGCATTGATCGCTCATGATGGAAAAAAAGCTGAAATGGTCAATTTTTTAATGAAACATAAAGAAGCTTTAAATAAAAATAATATCACATTTATCGCAACTGGAACGACAGGAAAATATGCGGAGCAAACTGGCTTGAAAGTTACACGCTATCTATCTGGTCCTCTTGGTGGTGACGCACAAATTGCCGCTCGTGTTGTGGAAGGAAAAACAGATATGGTTTTCTTTTTTAGAGATCCAATGGGGAAACATCCGCACGAACCCGATGTAAATATGTTACTGAGACTGTGCGATGTACACAATATCCCATTAGCTACAAACCCAGCGACAGCAGAAATGTTATTGGATCATTTGAAATAATTATTCTTAAGCTAATCTTAAGTTTATTTTGGTTGTTTTGGTGGATAATTTATTTAATATTGAATAGAAATTTTAACTGAATATAAATAACAATTCAAAACCAAATTACAATGAATTTAATTAAAAAAACAGCTATCGCGCTTAGCTTATTTGCATTTACTGGATCTACTGTAGCATTTGCTCAAACTAAAACTCCAACTAAAACTGCTAAAACAGAAATGGCAAAAACAAAGGCTACAACTGATAAAAAAGTAACAGAAACAAAAAGGATGTAAAAGCAACTACAACTAAGAAAACTGATGCAACTGCTAAAACAGTCAATGACAAAAAAGTAGCTTCAGAAAAAAAAGTGGAGAAAACGACTACTCCAAAAAAAGAAACAAAAACGACTGTAGCTAAAACAACTACTGCAGGGACTTACAATGGACACAAAGTTTATGTAGGACCAAAAGGTGGAAAATACTATATCAACGATAACGGAAATAAAACGTATATCAAACAATAGTTTTTATCCTAATAAAAATAATAAAGGCTGTCTATTTGTTAGGACAGCCTTTTTTAAATTATATTTTTATAATATATATTTTCTGGATTTTGAGGATCGATTAAGATATCGACATCTTTTCCTTTTTTTAAAATCTCATTTGCATTAACATCTCCAAAATATTCAAACTCTGTATAGTAAATTTTCTCATTATTAGGATGTTTATAAAAGACTTCAACTATATAATCTGGCAAATGATTTTCTCCTAATAAACCTCTTTTTATTTCAATAATATGTGCTTTTACTTTTACTCCTTTATTTAATAATCTTGAATGATTTAGGTAATCAAATAAATTGACGAAACCTAAATACCCCATAAACAAACTACAGAACAGAAAAACTACTCCAAGTAGTTGATTAAAAAATACACCAAGATTTAGAAAAGAGCATATTAGAACAAATCCTAAACTTAGGATTAAACTTCCTATTGCGATTGACAATTTCATTATTCTTGTATTTGTTATCTGTTTTTCACAAACCGTACCAAAAACAAAAAATTGTCCTATAAAAATAATTTTATTGTAAATTTACTCAAATATCTTAATAAGCTGCTGTAAATCTGCTTTTTATATGATTTGCATTTTCTATTTCATCTGCAATCACCACTGCAACATCTTCCACAGACAAAATACTACGCCCTTCTGCATTGAAAACTGGTACATCATTGCCTAAACGATATGTTCCTTTTCGCTCTCCAGATGTTCCTTGATGCATTTCTGGCGCTGGAGAAAACATTGTCCAATCCAACTCATTATCTTGTTTCAAGATATTATAATAATCTCTCGCTGCCAAAGCGCCTTGTTTTATTTGTTCAGGAAAATCTGGTGTGTCTACAATTTGTAATTCTTTTTGATCATTCACATACAAACTTCCCGCTCCACCAATAACAATCAAACGCTTTACACCAGCTAATTTAGTTGCTTCTTCAATTGCTTTTGCACCTTTCAAATAATCCTCATAAATATTTGGATTTGCCCAACCTGCATTAAATGCACTTACAACTACATCAGCACCTTTCAAATCTGTCGCCAAAGCCTGTACATCGTTTACATCTAACGCCACTTTTGCTACATTTTTACTATCTAAAACCTTGTCAGTATTTCGTGCAAATGCTTTGATAGATTGATTTCTATTTACCAATTCTTCTACGATATGTGAGCCTACAAAACCTGTTGCTCCAATTACTGCTACTCTCATTTTATTTAATTTTATATTGTAATTAATTTTGTTACATTTAAAGATAAAAAATTTTACTGAAATTCATCAGAAAATTGTTTTAAAGTTTTATGATTTAACGATTTAATTAAATCTGATTCAGCATTATCAAATAATCTTTCGAGATTGTCATTCATTTGTTTACCAACTGGACATTCTGGATTGGTATGATTCATTCTTCCAAAAACATTTTCTTGATTGACAATTTTATAGACATCGCCTAACAAAATATCAGCAGAATCTTTAACTAAGTAAATTCCTCCTTCTTTCCCTTTTTTCGAATCGATGAAACCTGCTTCTTTCAAGAATTTAATCTCACGACGAACCACAACAGGATTCACATTAATACTTCCCGCAATAAAATCAGAAGTTATTAATTGTCCCTTGAATTTTTCAGTCAAAACTAAAATATGAATCGCCGTTGCAAATCTTAAATTATTCATTTCTCTATATCGATGGGACAAATTTAGTACAAATTTTTTAATTGTAACAAATATTGATACAATTTTATTGATTAATTTCTCTTAAATTTGTTGCATACTCCTATACATATGGAAAATTATAAAAAACATTTATCAAATATTATTGATCTCACAGAAGAACAATGGGCAGAAATTGAAAAATTTTTGGTAGTAAAACACATCAAAAAGAATGAATTTATTTTAGAACCTGGTGAATATTCCGAAGATTATTTTTTTGTTGAATCTGGTGTTATTCGTTCTTATACAATAGATGAAAATGGAAAAGAACATGTCTTGCAATTTGGTACAGAAAATTGGATTGTAAGTGATAGAAATAGTGCTTTTTGTAAGCAACAATCAAAATTTTATATTCAAGCAATAGAAGATTCTACCGTTATTTTATTGAATGAAAAATTAAATAATCTAATCACTCGATTAAATCCAAATTATTTAGCTGCTCAAAATAAATTAATTCAAAATCATGTGCGCAGTTTACAAGATCGTATTAATTTATTACTTGGTGCATCTGCAAAGACTCGTTATTTAGAATTTATGCGTCTTTATCCCAACCAACTTTCTCGCATACCACAATGGATGATCGCCTCATATTTAGGCATCACACCCGAAAGTTTAAGTAGAGTTCGTAAAGAAATAGCACATGGATAGTTATAGTTTTGAAATTTTTGTACCAGAAAAACCTAAAAAAAATAATAAACAAATTGCGAAAGTAATCTTATCATTTCTCGCCGTTACTGTAATTAGTTTTGTGTTTTTGGAGCTGAAAGTTTTTAAAAATCAAACGTATTATTACATTTTTATTGGGCTTTTAGCTACTGCTGTTGCTTATTGGAATGGTTATTTTAAAAGACCTACTACAGAATTGAAAGGTAATTTTGATGGAAAATTGACATTTACAAAAGATACAATTTCTGTAAAGGATCAAACTTTTTCAATCAACGATTTATTTTCTATTGTCATTGATAATGAAGATTACAAAGGAAAAGCTGTAAAAGAATTTGGTGAGTTCGAAAACCCAGAAGGTTCGCACGGAATTAGTAATTTAATTACATTAAAAACAAAAGATAATCAATTTGTTGAAGCTTATTTTTTACAAAAATCATTAAATGAATTTTCTAAAATCGAATCATTTTTAATTCAATATTACAAAAACAATTTACTTTCTGAAGATGATTTAATTTCGATCATGCATTTAGAATATGATATTGATAAGAACGAGTTGAGAAAAAAATTAAGATAATTTAATTTTTCACTAACATATAAAAGTTAAGCTAGTCTCATTATTTAATGTAATTTTGTACCACTTAAAAACAATAATTTATGCAACCAACAGCAGAATGGTTAAAAACTTGGGAATCTAAAAGAGAATTCACTTTAGCTCCTAATGATTTAGAAAAATATTTTACAGATAAAGAAATTGGAGGTGTAGAAATCGACCAAATTGAAATGGGAGAAGTTTCTTTACCGTCTGGAAAAATCTTTGTGAATGATCCTTTGGGTGAATATTTATCAATGGACAAAGATCCTTATTTCCTTGAAACGCCAAAAGGTAATTTTCCTGTAACTGCAAGCATCGTAAAATTTGAAGACGATGGTGATGTTGAGAATTTGATTGGTTGTATCAAAGTTGCTTTTACAAACGAAAAACCTGTTCGTTATGAAGAAGCAATGAAAGGAATTGAGTTGATTGATGAATTACAAGAAGGAGAATATTTTGGTTTTTCTATCGAAAGTGGTTTAGCAACAATTGTTGATGCAGAAGCAAAAGATTCTTTTGTAAAGTTTATTGATGAATTCGAAAGTAAAGGTGATGTAAATTTATATGATGATTATTTCAATGCATTATTTGTAGAAAACGCTAAAAATAATCCGAAATATCAATCAGAAGAAGGAGATTGGATCAATTGGACAATTCCAAATACAGAATTCAAATCGGCAATTTTTCAAGCTGGTTTTGGTGAAGGAATTTATCCTGCTTACTTTGGATACAATGAAAAAGGAGAAATTATTGCATTTTATATTCAATTCATCGATGCTGAATTAGAAGATTCAGAAGATGATGATGAGTGGTTGTAATTAATTTTTTCGATCAAATAAAATTTAAAATCCTTCAAGAAATTGAGGGATTTTTTTGTTTAAAAATATGCATATTAACGTATTGTATATCATATTAAACAGAATGAGAAAACTAATATTTTTTATAATGATTCTATCCACTACTTTTATTTGGAATATGATACAATAGAATATATAAGAATTCATAAATCAAAATTTCTTAATGAAAATAAAAGTGCTATCAAAAACTATGATAACTTACCTGCAAAATTTAGTCTCTATAAATACAAAAATCCAGAGAATAAAAATAGTTATAAGTTTCAAAATGAATATAAAATATCTGAAAAATTGAAAGATAATTGGTATTTATTGGAACGAATTGAGTAATACAATTTCAAAATTTATTGCTTAAACTGTATCTTTGCATCGATTTTAAAGAAGCAAATGTCCAATTATTTTCAATATTTTAAACATCCAATTACTACGTACGAACTTCCCAAAAAGTTTGATTATCCATTTTATTATGAACCTACTGAAATTGCGAAGCAAGCATGTAGAGAGCTACAAGAATACTTGGAAAATCAAACCGATTTTGAACATAATTTTGGTTTAGAAAATGACCAATCTTCCACTCCAATTGGTAAAATGTTTGGTGTTTTAATTGTTCGAAATCAAAAGAATGAAGTAGGATATTTAGCGGCAGTTTCAGGTAAATTGGCTAATACAAATCAGCACAAATTTTTTGTTCCACCTATTTTTGATATGTTGAATAAAAATGGTTTTTTCTTAGAACAAGAAGAACGTCTGAATGAAATCAATCGTATTTTAGAATCATTAGAAAATGATCAAAACTATTTACAAGTTAAAGAAGATTTTATTCAATTTGAAATCAATTCTAAGTTAAAAATTGAAGAAGGAAAACAACTATTAAAATTAAATAAAAAAGACCGAAAATCCCAACGAGAAACAATTTCTCCAACTTTATCTCAAGAAGAAATTCAATTTTTTGAAGAAGATTTAGTCAAACAAAGTTTACGTGATAAATATGAATTTAGAATTCTAAATGAAAAACTTGATTCTGAAAAACAGATTTTATTAAGCAAAATAAATGTTTTTGAGAATGAAATCAATTCATTAAAAGAAGAACGAAAAATAAAATCTAATTCACTTCAAAATCAATTGTTTAATCAATATCAATTCTTGAATAAGTTTAAGCAAGAAAAAGGATTATTAGAAATTTTTTCAACAACTGTATTTCAACAACCTCCAGCTGCTGCTGGTGAATGTGCTGCACCCAAATTATTGCAATATGCATTTCAAAATGATTTAGAACCAATTTGTATGGCTGAGTTTTGGTGGGGAGATTCGCCAAAATCTGAGGTTAGAAAACATGGTCAATTTTATCCAGCTTGTACAGGAAAATGTGAGCCTATTTTAGGACATATGTTGCAAGGAATTGAACTGAATGAAAACTTATTGTTGAAGCAAAATTCAACTGTTGAAGAGTTAGAAATTTTATATCAAGATAATGATTTGGTTGTCATCAATAAACCAGAAGAGTTTCTTTCTGTTCCTGGAATTGAGATTAAAGATTCTGTTTATCTTAGAATTAAACATCAATTTCCATTGGCAACAGGTCCAATTATTGTTCATCGTTTGGATATGTCAACTTCTGGAATTCTTGTTTTGGCGTTAAATAAAGAAAGTCATAAACTTCTTCAACAACAATTCATTAAACGTAAAGTTCAGAAACGCTACATTGCACTTTTAGATGGAAATGTTGAGCGCGATAATGGTTTTATAGATTTACCTTTACGTGTGGATTTGGACGATAGACCGAGACAAATGGTTTGTTATGAACATGGAAAAACGGCGCAGACAAAGTATGAAGTCATTGCAAGAAAAGACAATAAAACGCTTGTCTATTTTTATCCAATTACCGGTCGTACACATCAGTTGCGCATGCATGCTTCGCATCGTTTGGGACTAAATGCACCAATTATTGGTGATGATTTATATGGTACGAAAACAAATCGTTTGCATTTACATGCCGAATCCTTAGAATTTACGCATCCGAAGACGAAAGAATTGATGAAATTTCAAGTAGATCCAAATTTTAATCTCTAATTTTGCGAAAGAATACAAAGAATGGAAAATAAAGATTTGACAATACGAGAAGTAATTTATCGCGATATGGATACGTTGATTATGGCAAAATTGAAAAACGGATCTAATATTTCGATAGATGATTTGATCGATATTTCTTCTTATTTAGCTGCAAGTTTGTTCCGTGAACGTTGGAAACAAAAAGGTGAGTTGAGCGAAGAAGAAGTGAATATCGTTTTAGGAAATTTAGGTGATTTTTGCAATGAACATTTTGGTGAATATTTTACACAACAAGATTTTGATAAAATTGTGAAAATCTCTCAATTATTGTTACAAAAACCTACGTTTGATAACGATTCGAAAGAATTTTTTGATGAAATATTGAAAAATTAGAAAAAAAATAAGCATAAAAAAACCACTTCGAGAGAAGTGGTTTTTTATTATATCTAAAATTGATTAATCAATTACTTTTCCAATTAAATCGAATTCGTAAGCTTCGATAATCTCTACATTTACAAAATCACCAACTGGTAAATAGGTATCAATTGCAGAAATCAAAACTTCATTATCAACATCTGGCGAATCATATTCTGTACGACCAATAAAATTCTCACCTTCTTTGCGATCAATCATTACTCTAAATTGTTTTCCAATTTTTTCTTGATTCAAATCGTACGAAATCTGAGATTGAATTTCCATAATCTCTTCAACACGTTGTTGTTTTACTTCTTCTGGAACATCATCTTCCAAATTATAAGCATGTGTATTTTCTTCGTGTGAATAAGTAAAACATCCCAGACGATCAAATTTTTGCTCTTGTACCCACGCTTTCATTTCTTGGAAATCTTCTTCGGTTTCACCTGGATAACCACAAATTAACGTTGTACGAATCGCCATATCAGGAACTTTTGTACGCATTGCATCTAACAAAGCATTTGTTTTTTCGTGTGTTGTTCCACGACGCATTGATTTTAATAATTTTGTTGAAATATGTTGTAACGGAATATCGATATAATTACAAACTTTTGGTTCTTCACGAATTACATCCAAAACATCTTCTGGGAAACCAGCTGGAAATGCGTAATGCAAACGAATCCATTCGATTCCTTCAATTTTCACTAATTCTTTTAATAAAGTCGCTAATTCACGTTTTTTATAAATATCTAATCCATAATACGTTAAATCTTGCGCAATCAAAATCAATTCTTTCGTTCCATTTTTCGCCAATTTAGTAGCTTCTGTAACTAAATCTTCGATTGGACGAGAAACATTTCCTCCACGCATCAAAGGAATTGCACAGAAAGAACAAGGACGATCACAACCTTCTGCAATTTTAAGATAAGCATAATGACGAGGAGTTGTTGTTAAACGCTCTCCAACCAATTCGTGCTTATAATCTGCTCCTAAAGCTTTTAACAACAATGGTAACTCGCGCGTACCAAAATATTGGTCAACATTTGGAATTTGCTCAATTAAATCTGGTTTGTATCGCTCTGACAAACATCCTGTCACGAAAACTTTTTCCACCAAACCATCTTCCTTACGTTGCACGTAATCTAAAATTGTATCAACACTTTCCTCTTTTGCATTATCAATGAAACCACAAGTATTAATCACCACAATTTCTCCAGATTGCTCATGTACAACCTCTTTCCCATTGGCTTTCAGCTGTCCCATTAACACCTCAGAATCGTATACATTTTTAGAACATCCTAACGTAATTACATTAATTTTCTTTTTTCCAGTCGATTTTGTACGCATTACTCTAATTTAAGTCTGCAAAATTACGAAATATTTGAGAGAACTAACCGAAAAGATTGAATGGAACAAGTATAAATAGTTAAAATAAAAAATTTTAAACTCAAATAACTTTAAATAGAATAGATTTCTTTACAACTAACTATTTTAGAAAATTAATCAACTATTACTTTATTATCATTAATAATAATTATTAAAATTAATTTTAACTAATTGATTAACAAAATATAACAAATTATTTATAGTTTAATTTCAACAATAAATGTTAAATTTGAGCTTATTAGTATTTTAAGTTAGATGTCAAAGCAATGCTTTGAAATTAAGAAGGTCAAGAGAAATCTTGACCTTTATTTTTTATATTTAATCGATATGATAATGACTCGGAAATGCCTTTTTAGGATTTTGTTTGAGAATATTCAACCTGAATTGACTTTCTAAAAATCCGTAACCATAATTGAAAAATTGAATTAAAGTTGTTTGAATTGATAATAAACCTACAACCGCAGATTTGAAACGAATTGTAGAGAAAATAAAAATCAAAAACATATAAATTAGCCACAAAACAAACGGAATTTGTAGAATAAATTGATGTTTCGGAAGAATAAAACTCAACAATAAAAGTAGAAACGCAACTAAAGTTCCGACAAAAAATATACTCGGAAACCAAAAAGTAGGTTTGATATAATTTGGATGACGTTGATTAAGAATTGGACGCGCAACTCCAAATTGATAGACTTGTTTTGCAAATTTCTTTAACGAAGTTCTACGTTTATGAATCACTTTCGAATCTTGAAATAATCGTGTTTCAAAACCATTTTCCCATAAACGCATTGATAAATCTGGATCTTCTCCAACGCGTAAATCCGCAAAACCACCTGTTTTTTCGTAGGCTTTTCGAGAAATTCCCATGTTGAAACTACGCGGCTGAAATTTACCAATTTGTTTTTTTCCTCCACGGATTCCTCCTGTTGTCAAAAAAGAAGTCATCGAAAATGTAATCGCTTTTTGCAAATCTGTAAACGAATCATCTGCATCATCTGGACCACCAAAAGCATCAACAAAATTGCTTGTCAATTCTTTTTTAACCGATTCGATATAAGTCGAAGGAATAATCGTGTCAGAATCTAAGAAAATGAAATAATTTCCATTCGCTTTTTCCATTCCATAATTTCTCGATTTTCCTGGACCTGAATTTGTTTTGTAATAATAATGAAGATCTAATTGAGTTTCAAATTTAGCACAAACTGTATCCAATTTATTTTGAGAACCATCATCTACAATAATAATTTCGAATAACTTATCCGTTTGTTTCGCTAAACTTGACAATAATTCTGTCAATTCATCTTGACGTTCGTAAACGGCAATAATTATCGAAAGTTGTAAATCTTCTTTTTCCAAAATATATTATTGATTGAATGATTCTTTCAATTCTAAAGTTACTTTCTGAATTTCATCTAAATTCTTAAAATGCTTCAATTTGAAAGTTGATTTTGATTGTTTCAATTCGTGAACAATTGCCAAAATAGTATCCAATGGACTTTGCTCCTCTCCTTTCGAAGTTTCGTCAAAATTAATTCCAACCAAAGAAACTTCTTCAATCATTCCGAACAACCATTCTTCTAAAAAAGTATTCAAATCTATCGAATCAATTTTATGATTTGCCCATTGATTTTGTTTCGCTTTTTCAGCTAAATCTGTATTCGACCAAAAACAAATAACCTCTAAATTAGAGCTATCTTCATACTCAAATTCCTCTGAATACGAAACAGCAAAACCTTCTTCCGAAGTTAAAAGATATACTTTTTGATCTTGACAAATTTCTTTTATAAATTGACTCACTTCTCTTAATTTTGATTTTTAGCTTTTTTACTTCCTTCGTACATTTCGTATTGTAAAAAGTCGCATTCTAACTTACCGTTAAACACTTTTACTTTTTTCGAAGGACGTAAACCGACATATTTTTTGGCTTGTAAATCTGATGTGATAAACCACGCCAATGTATTTGGATAACTCGATTTTAACGTGTCACCAATTTGTTTGTAAAATTCTTGATTATTATTTTCGATACGCTCATCATAAGGCGGATTGAACACCAATAAAACTGGGAACAATTCCTTTTTAGATGTAAAGAAATCTTGATTTCTCACTTCAATGAAATCTTCTAAATCAGCAGATTTTATATTCATCTGCGCGATTTTTACCATCATTGGAGAAATTTCGTAACCTACAATTTTATATTCTGATTCCTTGATTCGATTTAAACGCGTATTACGAATTTGTGTAAACAATGTTTCGTCATAATCTGGCCAATTCTGAAATGCAAAATGCTTACGATGAATTTGTGGCGGAATATTATTTGCAATCATCGCCGCTTCAATCAACATTGTTCCTGAACCACACATCGGATCAAGGTAATTTCCTTTTCCATCATAACCCGCTTGCAACAACAAACCTGCTGCTAAAACCTCGTTAATTGGAGCTGGACCAGTTTCTTCTCTATAACCACGTTTGTGCAACGATTCTCCAGAAGAATCTAACGACAACGTAATTTTATCGTGCGAAATATGTAAGTTAAAACGTACATCTGGAAAATCTTTATCGATACTTGGACGACGACCATTTTTTTCTTTGAATCGATCTACAATAGCATCTTTTACTTTAAGCGCTGCGTAATGCGAATGCGTAAAATAATCTGAGTGAATAGTTGGATCAATCATAAAAGTTTGATCAACATTCAGATAATTTTCCCAATGGAATTTTTTGAATTTCTCATACAATTGATGATCATTTTTCGCAGAAAACGAAAGAATTGGCTTCTGTATACGAAGTGCAGTACGCAAGCTGTAATTTGCTTTGTACATGAAACCTAAATCGCCATTAAATTCAACCATTCGGTTTTGGATTTTAACATCTGCCGCACCCAACGCTTTTAATTCTTGCGCTAATATTTCTTCGAAACCAAAAAAGGTTTTCGCAATCATTCTGAAATTTTCCAAGGAAATAAAATTTTTACAAAAGTACGGGAAATAAAGGAAATTGAGAAAGGAATAATTGTTTTTCGATATTCTAAACTAATTTATATCTTAACAAAAAATATTTCATGGATCAAGAAACTAAATATGAAAAAATATTGGTTCGATATTATAGTAAGGTTTTAGAAGAAGAAATAGTTGAAACACTTTGGACAGAAACCATAGACAAAGAAAAAGGATTATATAAAATTGAAAATATTCCGTTCTATGGTCCATGTTTTTCAAGTGACGATATAGTATTTGCTGAATATGATAACGATGAAGAATGTTTGACTTTTAGAAAAGTAATTGAATTTTCTGGAAATTCGACAGTTCAAGTTATAATAATGAATGATGAAATTAATAGAGATGATATTAGAAATATTTTCAAGAATTTGAATTGTGAAAGTGAAGCGCTGAATGAAAAATACTTTGTTCTAGAAATTCCTTTAAAAATAAATTATAAATCTGTTTTTGATAAATTAATCGAATTACAAGAAAATGAATTTATTGCTTTTGCAGAACCTGTTTTATCAGAAAAACATCGTGATGAAACCAGATAATAATCTTAATAATATTTTTTAATTTCTATATTTTCCTTCATCGACATTCTTCGTACCTTTCGGCTATTAAAGTTTAATTTTTTAGAATTCGATATAAAATGGAAAAAATCACAGATCGTCTTTCAGCTTTGAGAGAGGTTATGAAACAAAATGGAGTTAGCGCAACAATTATTCCTGGAACAGATCCGCACGGAAGCGAATATTTACCAAATCGTTGGAAAGAGCGTACATGGATTTCAGGTTTCAATGGATCGGCTGGAACTGCAGTTGTAACATTAGAAAAAGCGGCTGTTTGGACGGATTCGAGATATTTTATTCAGGCAGAAGATCAATTAAAAGACACGACTTTTGAGTTGATGAAAATGAGAATGCCAGAAACTCCTTCTATCAACGAATGGATTATTTCTCAATTAAAAGAAGGAGAAGTTGTTGGACTTAATCCGCAAATGTTTGCACACAATTCATTTGTAGAAATGGAAAATGAATTTACATTCAATCAACTTGCTGTAAAATCAATTGATTTAATTGACTTGACGAATAAAAACCGTGATGAATTACCTCAAAATCAATTCTACATTTATGATGTAAAATTTGCTGGAAAATCTGCTTCAGAAAAAATTTCGGAAGTGCGCAATGAGATGAAAAAAGCAAATACCAATGTATATATCATGAATTCGTTGGATGAAATTGCGTGGTTATTTAATATTCGTGGAAATGATGTTAACTATAATCCATTGACAATTTCATATGCCGCTGTGGATACAGAAAATGCGTATTTATTTATAGATGAAGCAAAAGTAACTCCAGAAACAAAAACTGCTTTAGCAAATGAAGGAATTACAATTCAACCTTATTTAGCGGTTTACGATTATTTAAAGAAACAAAACGAAAAATCGCATGTATTGGTAGATGGAAATCGAGTTAATCAATCGTTATACGAAGCAATTTCTACTTCTTCAACTATTAATTTAATTGCTTCTCCAGTAACAAACTTGAAATCTGTTAAAAATGAAATCGAGCAAGAAGGTTTTAGAAATGCAATGGTAAAAGATGGTGTTGCTTTAACTAAATTCTTCATGTGGTTAGAAGAAAATATTGACAATAATATTAATGAAGTTACAATTGATGAGCAATTGAAATTTTTCCGTTCGCAACAGGAAAATTGTAAAGGTGCAAGTTTCGGGACTATCTGTGGATACGCTGATCACGGCGCAATGAACCACTACTCTGCTTCGCCTGAAACTGCTTATACATTAGGTCGAAAAGAAATGTTGTTAATCGATTCTGGAGCTCAGTTTTTGGAAGGAACAACAGATATTACGCGCACATTGATGTTAGGAGAACCAACAGCGCAACAAAAAACAGATTACACCTTAGTTCTTAAAGGAAATATTGGTTTATCGGAAGCTATTTTTCCTGTTAATTCTCGTGGTTCTTTGTTAGATGTTTTGTCGCGTAAAGCGCTTTGGGAAAACGGTTTCAATTATGGGCACGGAACTGGACACGGAGTTGGTCATTTCTTATGTGTACACGAAGGGCCACAAAGTATTCGTTTAGAAGAGAATTTAACTCCACTAAAAGCTGGAATGGTGCTTTCTAACGAACCTGGTTTGTATCGCGATGGTGAATACGGAATCAGAATCGAGAATCTAATGATTGTTCAACCAGCGATGTCTACTCAATTTGGTGATTTCTTGAAGTTTGAGATTATTACAGTTTTCCCAATTGAGAAAAATTTGATTGATGTTAATTTAATGACAAACGAAGAAATTGCATGGTTGAATAATTATCATCAATTTGTTTTCGAGAAAATTTCTCCATTCTTAGATGAGAAAGAAACAACTTGGTTAAAAGAAAAATGTGAGGCTATTTCTAAGTAAATTTAATTTCAACAAAAAGTCATTCTAAATTCGTTTCAGAATCAGACATAAAAAAATAAGAAACTGAAAATAAATTCAGCTAGACAAAAAAATCCTATTCGAAAGTGAATAGGATTTTTTTATTTCTCAGAATTATCTTATTATTGCAACATATTTGCATTAAGAAATGAAAAGACGAAATACACCAACCAAACAAGCGGTTATTGATTTGTTCAATTCGTGTACGACTGCATTAAATCAGGAACAAATTGAAACACAATTGCAAGGAAAAATGGACAGAGCAACGATTTATCGTATTCTGAATAATTTTTGCGAAGACGGAATGATGCATAAAGTTGTGGGAGATGATGGCGTAAATTATTTTGCGATGTGCAAAACCTGTTGTGAACATACACACCACCACCACGATCATTTTCATTTTCGTTGCACAACTTGTAATCAACTTATTTGCTTGAAAGAAGAAATAAAAATTAATTTACCCGAAGGATTTTCGATGCAAGATTGCAATTGCGTCATCACAGGAACTTGCCCAAATTGTCAAAAATAACAACAATGGATTTACAATGGTTTGTAAAATGGTTTAACTCGCCATATTATCATATTTTATACAAAAACAGAAGCTTAACAGAAGCTGAAGATTTTATTCAAAAAATCACGAAATATTTACAACTTCCACAGCACGCAAAAGTGTTAGATTTAGCTTGTGGAAAGGGACGACACGCTATTACATTAAATAAATTAGGTTTTGATGTTTTGGGAATCGATTTATCTGAAGAAAGTATCAAGTACGCTAAACAATTTGAAAATGAATATTTAAAATTTGAAAAACATGATATGCGCGAAGTTTATCATCCAAACGAATTTGACGCGGTTTTCAATCTTTTTACAAGTTTTGGTTATTTTGAAAATTATGAAGATAATTTTAAAGTTTTTGAAGCTGTAAAACAACAAATAAAATCACATGGAATCTTTGTTTTAGATTATCTGAATGCAGAAAAAGTAGTTTCGACAATGATTCCTTATGAGGAAAAGCTGATTGATGGAATTTTATTCAAAATCACAAAATCTGTCGAAAATGGTTTTATCAAAAAAGAAATTGATTTCACAGATAAAGGCGAAATATTTCATTTTGAAGAGTTTGTTCGTTTAATTTATTTCAACGATTTCAAAAAAATATACGAAACGGAAGGTTTTATTTTAGATAAAGTATTCGGAAATTATAATCTTGATGCTTTTGATGAACAAACTTCTGACCGATTAATTTTAGTTTTAAACAAATGAAAGAAAGTTTAATCTTAATTTCAAGTGTGTTAATAGGAGTTTTATTTTCTCGAATATTACTCAAAAATAAACACAACTCAAAACTGCTACTAACCTTTAGTGGTGCGTATTTTTTGGCGATGACCGTTTTAGAAATTTTGCCACAAGTCTATGGACATCCATCCGAAAATCATAGCCATCATTCTATTGGATTGTTTGTTTTATTAGGTGTTGTTGTACAATATATTTTAGAAACGATCAGTAAAGGCGTTGAACACGGACATATTCATTTACACAAAAAAGAGCAATTTCCTTTCGGAATTTTTGGCGGATTATTTTTACACTCGATTATCGAAGGAATTCCTGTTGCAAATGCAGAATCTCACAATTTTATGTGGGCAATTTTTGTTCATAATATTCCAGTTTCAATGATTTTGTTTAGCGCATTATGTCAACATACAGAATCTAACGCAAAGCGTTTTTTGTTTATGACCTTGTTTGCTTTAGCTGCTCCAATGGGGTATTTCTTAGGAAAACATACCATTATTTCTAATTATTCTTTGGAAATGAGTGCAATTGTTTCGGGAATATTTTTACACATCTCTACAGTAATCTTATTTGAAAGTAATGAAGGACATAAATTTAATTTGAAGAAGTTTGGTTCTATTTTAGTCGGTTTTATTCTCGCTTATTTAACCGTTTCAATGCATGTACATTCTCATTAATATATAAAAGCAACTTATTAAAAGTTGCTTTTTTTATTTTTAATAATCACTATATTTATTTAAATAAAGTTTAAAATGAATAAATTAAGCCAATATATTCTACTATTAATAATTATCACAAGTTGTCACAATTCCTTTGATGGTAAAGCTAATAATGCTTTACAAGGAAATTGGATAAAAGAATATTATCCTGAAGAAACTATGATAGATGAAGATTTACCTCCTCCTGATTTTTTTTTCAAACCTAATGTTTTATACACTTTTCAAAATGATACATTGTTTGACGCTAATCAATTTCACAATTATAATAAAAAAACAAAAAAAAATAATTATTTAGGTTATAAGACAAAATTCATTATTAAAGATTCCATTATTTATTGGTACAATACACTAACAAAACAAGATATCGAGTATGGTAAAATAAAGAAATTTACAAATGATACTATTTACTTCGAAAACTTTATGCTTGTTAAAGAAAAAGCACAACAAGTTTATCAAAACAAATTTGATGCAATAATCGTTACAAGTAGTGGTGTAATCTTCCCCTTGTTAGGAACATTTAAAAGT
>NZ_JAOCHX010000054.1:0-17859 GCF_029843245.1 Empedobacter sp. GD03739
TATATCTTCGCATAATTTATCATTCATAATTATTTATATTAAATTTCAATCCTTTCTCTCAAAAAATATCCCCACGCCTCCGGAGAAAAATAAGCCGAAGTATGTTTGATGAATGTTAAATTGATTGGTTGCCCATCCATCGTAATTGATGCCGTACGAGGGCTTACGTTATTTATTTCGGGATGTACAACACGATCTGTACGTTTGATGTTTAATTTGTCCATCATACGCTCGAAAGGTTCTGCGGCACGTACGCCAATAAATAGACAATCAGTCGGTTTTAGAATTTTCACTAATTCGATGAATGTTTCCCAGCCTAAGTCAAAATCTTTGATGGTTGGTTGTTCTGTATTTTTTTGTCCATTACTAGTACTGTAATTCATACTTCTTTGTACGAAATTATAATAAGCCAATTGACTCCAAACTTTATTTTGATCAATAATAGCACCACCAAATAAAGCGGAAAACAAGTTTTTCAAAGGCTTGTGCTCATAAGCTTTTTGAATTTGCGTCTGGTATATCGTATTACGTGTAAAATCGTTTCTAGCCGCCAATTGTTGATTGTGCAAAAAAGCCTCATCAGAAATACCATCCGAGTAATGCGATTCTCCAATAATTAGAAGTCTTTTATTTGAATTAAAATAGTCCTTTCCGATCCAAGGCAGCCAAGTAAGTGTAGGAATTTTTTCTAAAGCATTATCTTTAGATAAATCAAGTAAGTTCATAGTTGTATTAATTTGTTAAATATAAAATTTTATTCAATATTCCTTATACTACAATTATAATTTTCTAATATCAAAATTTGAGAGACTTAAACCATTAACCGCCGTATTTGGACCATATTTCTGGTTAATGGCATCAATAATTTCTCTTTGACTTGGTGGTCGTGAAGCATTACGAATTATTATTTCCACGTTCATTCCTATCGCTAATTTTCCATAAACCTTTTTGGCTATTACTTGGTAGACATGTGTTGACATAATTTTTTAGTATTAATTGTTAAAGTGTTAGCTGAAACCTATCTGATGATTTCGTCGTTGTATTCTTCTTTTAATCCAACTGTATATGTATTGTTTTCGTATAATTTAAAGCGATAAGTTGACTGAAATCGGTACGAACATCCTTTAAGATAAATAATACCGCCAGTATCAACCCTCCAATAACGAATTTAATTCCCAATCATTGTACGAAACTTTCTAAATCCATGAAAAAAAAACAAACCACCGAACAGACCTACAACGCATACGAAAGCGAGAATCAGCAAACCATCAAACCAGATATTTTGATACCAAACCGATAATTCCATTTCATTTAGTGCTTCATAGGTTTGATCATCCATTATTTTCTCCTTCATTAACGGTTCTAATTGATAAGAAATTGCCGAAAAATTATGCTTGTTTTTAAGAGTATTATTGATAAATCGATCAAGCTCTACCTCATTCAACCCATTGCAACGAAAGGTATGCATCCAGAAATCTTCACGTTCAGTTCGCGTTAAGAATACCGTGTGGTAAAACATTCGAAACGGAGCCCATGAAAAATATTGGGTTTCATTTGCTATACTTTGCGCTACCCTTTCTTCGATAAAGTCTTTAACCTTTAATTCGACTTCTGTAAGATCTTGCTTTCTTTCCGTAAGATGATGTGTTGACTTTCCCATTACGAAGCATGGTAACCACAAAATCAGGATAAACAGGATTGAAGTTTTTAATTTTATTTCCATCTCTTTTCTCTATTTAGTTCGACTTATTTGAAACAAAATAAATACCTTTATGTATCAAACGATGATACATCTTAAAATGGGACAAGAATTAATTACAAAAAGGCAGATTTTATTTGTAAAAGCACTACGAAATAAGCCAAGTACACAAAAAGAAATTATTGATTACATTACCACTCGTGATGAAGAAATTGGTCCGATTGACCGAAATATGTTTGAACGAGATAAACGAACAATTAAAAATGTATGGAATGTAGAGATCAATTATAAGGCTGGAAAATATGAAATTATAGATTCTTATAACGATAATGATAGCATCAAACGATTAATTAGTTCTTATGAACTTATTTATGCCTTAAACAGACCTCATACGTTACATCAAAATCTTTATCTTCAAAGAACTGCTACAAATCAAACGAAATATTTTGATGATATTTTAAATGCCATTGATCATAAAAATGTTATTGAATTTCAGTTGGATAGTTATGAAAGAGGTAAAAGTAAAAGAAAATGTGCTCCAGTAGCAATTAAAGAAGCCAATCATCGTTGGTATTTAATTGGTTATGATATCGATAAAAAAGCATTTAGAAATTATGGATTAGATCGCGTTAATTCACTTAGAAATATAGATGAAAAATGTACACCCCCTCCTTTTAATGTTGATGAAAAGTTTGCACAAACCATTGGGATAGAATACGACAAAGAAGTAAAAGAAATTATTTTACAATTTGATTTGAGTCAAAAAAAATACATCGAATATTTACCTATTCATACGAGTCAAGAAATAAAAAACTCTTCGGATACTACGTTTGACGTTCATTTATTTTTACAGCCCACTTACGAATTAAAAATGAAAATTTTGGAATATGGTGAGCATTGTGAAGTTTTAGCACCTGCTTCGCTTCGAGCTGAATTAAAAATGACAATAGAAAAGCTTTATGAGAAGTATAATTATTGATATTGCGTAAGGTGAGTAAGTAAAAATCAACAAAAACATTTTTTTGTTTTTCGAGTTTCTGAAAAAACTGTTTTAAACGAAGATAGTAACGCAATAAGGAGAACCAATGGTACTCCTTTACTTTGAATTTAGCTTATGTTACCAGTTTTTTATTTTGAGGATTTTACAATTTTCTTTTTTGGTGAAAATATGTTACGCATCCTACTCACTATAAATTGATGTAAAAGAATGTAAATCAATGATATTTATAGTGTTTTGATTATTGGTGTGCGTAAGTTTATTGTAACTTAAAAAATGCCGTAATAATCTGCCTCAAATTCAGTTAATAATCCGTAGCAAAGACGATTCCTGAAATTTGTACTATTTCCATTAACTAAAAAACTATTTAGTTCATTAATAAAATCATCATCACAAATTCCATTAAGCATTTTATTAGGATCTTTAGTATCTAAAATTCCTCCAAGAGAATTATCATTTTCAATATCATTTGAAGTTTTAGTAACACTACGTCCATTTAACTCAATTATATATTTCAAACTATTCTCAACTTGAGGAACCAAAATATGTGCAGCTAAAGAATAATTGTTTAGAAAACCTTGATAAATTCCTTCAATAAAGAATCCTACTCTTTCTTCTGGAATAAAAATACTTTCACATTTTAAAATCATCATAGCAATTACATCTTTAGAAATTTCTTGATGATTAATATCCATTAAAGATTTAATTTCTCTAATAACATTTATTACTATACCCCTACTATAGTCTCTATTTTGATTTTCATAAAATTGTTGCTCGTTAGCAATATGTAATCTTCCCCTTGTTAAGAACACTTAAAAGTAGAGTTTTTTTGCTTTTGTTGGCGATTATAGTGATTAGTAGTTAGTAAATAGTAAATAGTGATTAGTAATTATTGGGTATGATTATAAAACTTATTATTAATGGGTTTTATAATTCATTTTAACCTCTTATTTCTCGATACAATCTTCTTTTTCTAAAGCAACGAAAATCACTCGAAATGACAAAAAAAGCCCCAACTGAATTATTATTGAGTTGGGGAGTTTATTATGTAAGAAGCAAAACTGGAATGGAACCGCAGTTGCTTTTTTGTTGTTGCCCTATACACTTTAGTGCTTTGCAAATAGGCGTGTATGTTTTACTGACTATCAAATACTACTTGATGCAGTATTTTGGGTTTGGTAACCTATTATCATTGAATTCTATCTAATAATTGTTTCAATTTTAAATTTAGTTCTACTTTTTTATTGAATTGTTTACAATTTTTAATTTGAGCTTTTAATTTTTCAATTTCTCGGTTTAAAGCATCATTTTCTTTTTTAGAATCTACAAATTCTTGAATCGACTTAACATTTTGATTAGAATTTGTGATTGCTTCACAAAAATTTTTAAAAATCCAATCTAAACTATTCTTTAGTTCAAATTTAAGATTGAAATCATTTTTATTAGACCATTCAGTATCAAATGTATAATCAATAACTGATTGATTTTCATTATTTACATGGCTATGTTTAGCAGAGGTAGAAATATAAATATCATCTTCAAAACTAATAATGAAAATAATATGGTAAGGAATAGCCTTATCGATAATATTTAATATATCCTTAATTTTATTCTTAGCTTTTAATTCTATCGAAAATATTTGAATTTCTTGAATTGTACTTCCTGATAGATTGATTGTGTCTAGTGACAATCTATTTTCCCAATTTATACGCTTAATACTTTCACTAATTGCATTTTTTTGCTTGCTATTAATAAATTGATCAAAAGAATTTTTCGGAATAAATCGGTCAACAATTGTAGCTTTAGGTAACTGAAACATTATTTAATAATTAAAAATGAAACCAATTTAAAATCTTCAATCCCTTTAAATTTATCTTTAGAAATAGTAGTACCACCTGCTTTAAATAAACTTAAAACTTCCTTCTCTTCTTCTGTTTCGAGAATTGTATTTATTGATTTTTTAAGTAATTGAGAATATTCATCCATATTATGGTATTCATCAGTTTCTTTACTAATCTGTTCACATAAATCAATAATAGGTTCCTTAATTCCTTTGCATAACATACGCATGGCATCTAATAGTTTCTTTGAATCAATGTGATTAAATAAAACCTCACCATTTTCATCTAAATAAACCAAGTAGAATGGATGTAAGCGATTTAATTTATTGATATTAATATTTTCATTGATATTTTTTAATACATAAATAACTCCAGGTTTCAATTTTTCTGTTGCTGGTACTACAGCATGTATGCCATCAGGAATATCATTCATTTCACCATACGACTTAATGAAATTAGAAAGGTCGATTCTAAAATCATTTAAACCTAGATCTGTAATATCAATCCCTTCACGTAGATCTTCTAAATCAGTTACTTCATCTTGTAATTTTTGAAGCTGCAATTTTCTATATTCTAAATCCTTTTGATCGTCTTTTAAAATATTATCATCAGCAGTACTAGCCATATCCGTAATTAACATACGATCTTCGACACGTTGTTTTAAATTAATATATGCATCCAACGTAATATCTGGCCAAAAATTTACCAAAGTAATCGAATCATTAATAGAACCAATACGATCGATACGACCAAAACGCTGAATAATACGTACAGGATTCCAATGGATATCGTAATTAATTAATAAATCACAATCTTGTAAATTTTGACCTTCAGAGATACAATCTGTAGCAATCAGAATATCAATTTCTTCATTAATGTTTGGAAATAATAATTCTTTCTCTTTGGATATCGGAGAAAAACAAGTTAATAATGTATTTAAATCATTTGGAATCGATTTAGCAGTAGAATGTCTACGAGATCCGGTAATTAAAGCAGCATTTATTTTAAAATTACTTTTAAAATGTACACTTAAATTTTCAAATAAATATTCAGCCGTATCTGCAAATGCAGTAAATATAATTACTTTCTTATTCCCTTCATTAATAGGATTTTCAATTTTGTCTTCAATCCTATTAATTAATGTTTGTAGTTTAGTATCTCTATAAGGAGTTATTACCTTCGTACGTAATAATAGTTGTTCTAGCACTAATTTGTCTTCTTCCAAATCTTCTTTCCATTGGCGACGATCTAAATCAGCAATATGTATTTTTACATTTTTTCCAATTAATTTATCTTCTTCGCCCCAATTGGCTTCCCAATCAAAATTTTCATCTTGTGTTTCAAAATTAAGACCTGAATAAGCTTCTATATCATTATTAGAAAGTATCTTAATTGTATGATTGATCTGATTAAGAATACCATTAATTGTAATTCTGAACGAATCAACTGAACTTTCAATACGTTTTAATAAATTAATACGCATTAAAATTTTTAAACTTCTTTCACGATCGACTTGTCTGAATGTATTGTTCTTATTCTTTTTATCATATTTATCTGCATAAAATTGCACTTTACTTGGTAAAATATAATTTAAAGGGGTGTAAACTGATAAGTTTAAAGCGCTTAATAATTCGGCAATAGCTTCATAAGTAATCACATCAGAATTCGTTAATTCACACGTTATTGAAACTGGCTTATTACGCGTTGGGAATTTACCGATATCAGAAGTGTCATAATACGTAGTGATGTGTTTACGAGAACGAGCAATTGTTAGAGAATCTAATATTTCAAAAAAATCAAAATCTAATAGATCTAATAATCGTTCGGCAGTTCTTTCACTGATATCCAATTTTGTCCACGTATTAAAAGCAGATTGAGCTCTTTTAAAGATTAAATCGATACCATGGTCTGTATCCAGTTTATCGTCAATATTTAAAGCATCTCCCTCGTATGCTAATGCTAATTGATTTTTTAAATCATTGAAACGGTTGTTTACAGGCGTTGCAGAAAGCATTAAAACTTTAGTTTCAACCCCCTCTTTCATTACTTTACGTAGCAAAGCCTGATAGCGATTTTCTTTGTCAGAATACGTTAATCCTGCGTTACGAAAATTATGCGATTCATCAATTACTACTAAGCCATAATTCCCCCAGTTGACATTTGCTAAATTACGACCATTACTAGAGCCCGATTCACGCGTTAAATCCGTATGAAACAGGACATCATAATTAAAACGATCTTTTGCTAAAATGTTGTTTTTATCGTTGTGACGGTAGGTATTCCAGTTGGCTTCTAACTTCTTGGGACATAACACTAATACATCTTTATTACGCATCTCGTAGTACTTTATCACCCCTAGAGCAGAAAACGTTTTACCTAATCCTACACTATCAGCTAAAATACAACCTCTGTACTTTTCAAGTTTATTAATCGCACCAATTACGGCATCTTTTTGGAAATTAAATAACCTGTTCCATACCACAGTATCTTTAAATCCTACCCGATCATCCGGTAGATTATCTGCATTTAAATCATCTAAAAAATCATTGAATATATTATATAGGGTGATAAAATAAATAAATTCAGGACTATTCTCTTGAAAAGCTTTTTCAAAATATTGCTGTACTCTATGGGTTACAACTTCTAAATTTTCTTCATCCTCCCAGATTTGATTGAAATAATCGAGATAAGCTTTAGCATTAGGAAATTCTGTTTTTTGAATTAAAGTAGGAAACCCTTTTTTAGGCGTAATCCCTAAATCAGCTGTTGTAAAACTATTTACATTGGTCCAAGCAAAATTAGAATGATCCGGATTATCCGTATGGATCATTCCTGCTAAGGTATAGTTTGTCTGTTTATTGGATTTAAAAGTCACTTTTTCTTTTACCCACTTACTACATTCTTTAGCGATGGCACGTTGTGTTAATTGGTTACGTAAACGTAATTCGAATTCACCACCACATAATTCTGCTTCTTTAAATAAATGTGGTATAAAGAATTTAGGTACTTCTTTTCTTAAATTTTCTTGTAAAAAACTTGGCGAAGTAAATACAAAACGTAATTCGTCTACACCTTGCAACTCTTTTCGCAAAGCCTCAAAAGCATAAATAGAAAATGAGGATGCGGCAATAGCAACTTTACTTTTCTTCTGAATACTTTCTTTTAAATCGTCAATAAGACGTGTATTAATATTATCAATGAGTTTCATACGTCTTCTCTTTTAAAAATTCTACATATTCTTCAAAAGAAATACCTGCTCTCCAAATACTTCTATTTACATAAACAGATTCTTTCTTTTCATCTAGGTATACATTGATTTCTTCATTTTTTGATAAATTTTGTAAACCATTGTCCCAATCAGAAATTTTATTACCAATTTTATACCCTATATCTTTTATAAATTTAGCATTTTGAATAAAATATTCTTCTTTAATCTCCGATAAATCATCAGGACGAGTCACAACACATAAAGTATAATTTTCTTTTTCTGCAACAGCAGTACGTCCTTGTAAAATTGACATTCGAACATTATCTTTACCTTCAATTACATTCTTAATTTCAATTGAAAATGTTTTTGATTTCAAAATCAATTCAAAATCTTTCCCTACATCTGGGTTTTCTATTTGTATTTCAAATTCAAGATTTTCAAAAACTTTTTTAAAAGCATCCTCTGCCGTTTTCCCGATTTGCTTCCATTTAATTCTTTGATCTCGAATTTGAATCATTTCATTCGCTTTCTTCAAAAGTTCATCTGTTCCTAATTCAGTTGCTACTTTTTCTAAAGCTTTCATCTCTTTAGTTGATAATTTAATATTTGCTAATTCTGTAATATCTTCCATTGATTTTCCGGAATTATTAAGAGCCATGATTTGTTTACTAAATCCTTCACCTAGAGAAATTACGTATAACATATCTCTTTTAACTGCAAAAGTTTTTAAATATGTAGCGGCATCTGAATGCTTTTCAAACCAACTGTTTATTTCAAGAAATACATGGTGTAATTCACCTCCTTTACCCACCTTTGCAGAAATATCTGTTTGTAGGAATAAATTATCAATTTTATCGGTAATAATACTTACACTCGTTTCTCTAAAATTAGAAATAGCTAATTCATTTGAGATTAAATGAGTATATACATCATATTTACCATGCTCTTTTACGATATCTTTTAATACCTTATCAAAATACTTTGGGTTGTCTTCTTTAAAAATATTTTCAGCATCAGCTGTAAATGATCCATTTTGTAACGGAATTATTTTATACTTCGAAATATAATTTTTGATATCTTCCCTAGATGAACTGATGTAATTAATAAACTTGCTTAACCATTGGTAAGCTAATTCATTATTTTGACTGAAATAGGTATTTGAAAACGATTCAAATGTTTGTTCTTCTTGGATTAACCAACATAGGTATTTAGCCGTCCATAGTTCAGCCGGGTAATGGAAATTTTCGTAATCAATTGAAATTAATTGACTATTTCCAATTTTATCAGGTAACAGCTCTTGGATAATTTTAAGCCATTCTTCTCTTTTATTTGCACGATCTGTTTTAAAAAGTGTATTAATATGAAGAATAGCTTTAATTTGTTGTTCCGTTGCCTCTTCAACCTTTAATGGACTAATTAATTCTGAATTTAATGATTTATAAAAAGCACTTAAATCAAAATCCTTGATATCAGTAACCTTACCTAAGCTTTTGAATAAAAATTCTTGATCTAAATTTCTACCTAATTCTTTAGCGACATATTTAATTTGATCATCAATTAATGGATAAATAGCAACCTGATCTCTTGTTTTAAATACCTTATTTGCATTTAAATAAATTGGGTAATTTTCACCTAACTTTGAATTAATCGATGTTAAATAATCATATACTTTTAGAAGATTTAAAATAATTATTTCCTCGCTAACGTTTACATAATTTGGTAGCGTATCAAGAAACTGTTCTAAGTTAATTGTACTATTTTCTACCCAATTTTCTTGTTGTTGATTGATGCATTTGTTCCAATATTTCAAACTCTTTTGAGATGGAATTTGAGATGGTATAAAAGCCTCTAATAATGCGTAAAAAGTTTCATCATCAGCTAATTCTATTACTGGAAATTTAGTTTCACCGATAGTTAAAGAATTACCGTTTTGAATTTCTACTATTGGATGTTTTAATAACAATTGACGAATAGGCATTTGAATATTAGCTACATACCAATTGATATTATGGTATTTATCTACAAATTCTGGTAAACCAGATAAGGCTAAGATATACGAATTAAGACAGTTATTATTAATTAAAAGAGAAATAAAATCTAGATATTCTGAAGTAAATTCAATCAAACATACACGATTAATATCGGCAGCAGCATCTTCCATTTCTTCATTTTCCTTTTTAGTTCTAACACCATCTCTTTCTTCTGTTGGTTTAAAATTTTTATGCTGAATAAAAACAGGAAGATTGAAATTTTCTGAACCAATTAATGGAAATTCTTTGTATAACACGCATTTGCCTTCTATCGGAGCAAGTGCATAATTATTCTCGACTTCGACTACTGGTATTCCTATAATTAAATTGTCGTTTTCTTTATATAAAATTCCCTCATTTTCTTGGGTTTTGATGTATTTAACACCGAGAATTTTACTTTCTGTTGGTTGTATATTAAACACTTGAGAACTACCATGCTTAATTATGGTAACCGAATTAATCTTCTTCTTAGCACTCTTATTTATTAATAATACAAATGGTAAGTTTTTCTCTAATTCCTCTAAACCTTGTAAAGCATATTTTATTGAAGTTTCAGATAAATCATAGGTAAACGAATGATGTAAGTTTTGAATATTTTCACTCGACTGAGATTCTATGGCGTTGATTTGATCAAAAGTACTATTAATCGCCTTTTTCATTTCGTCAAGTGCTTTTGTTTCCTCTAGAAGCGCGCTTGATCTGTCGATAGAAATTGTGAAATTTCTTAACGAATCATCTTCTTTTAACTGGTGTACACCAGTTATGTTTAACTTCTTGCTTAAAATATGAGTGGTTACAAAACCCGTCCCGTATTTTCCTGTAGTACCATCATCACTTCCTAAAGATTTGGTTGAAGTTTTATATAGAATCGCCAAAAGATGTTTCGTTTCGAAAGGTAAACCGTCGTGAGAAAAAATTATTTGATTATTTTTTAACTCGTAGGTGATATTTACACCATCTTCTGTTGCTACATCTTTTGCATTTTGCAATAACTCCCACACCCAACGCGATTTTTTATTCTCGGGAAATGTATTTAATCGATCAATATCATGTATAATATCACGTGCTTCACTATCAACTCTTTGTAGTTCACGTTCTTTTTGAGCTTCAGTCATTTATAATTTATAGTTGTTTGGTTAATTGGTTTTTGTTTTAAAAAAAAGGAGAAATTAATTTCTCCTTTTGTATTGTTAAAAAACTTTCATCTCCGTATTTGGAGCTAATTGTTTTAGTAATTGTTTTACATTTTCTTTCGCAGTATCATCTTTGAAACTATTGTCACGGAAAACAATACGCATTGGTTGATCTTTTGCAATTTCTTTGGCAAAGGCTTCATCAATCTCTTTATCAAAACAACAATATAATGAATCTCCTGCTACAGCATATACTTCTTTACCCAATACAGTTTTAGTCTCTATAGGTAAGGACAACTCTAAGCCCCAATCGAGCATTACTTGTGTTACTAAATCTTCAGCTGTACGGTCATCTTTGACATTATCGGCAAATAAATCTAAAGAAGCTTGCGATAAGCCTTGTGGCGTATAAAACACATCCTTAACGTTTGACGTGTCTAAGCGGAACACTCGGAAACCGTAGTCAATATCAGCGTTAGTATCTTCTTTTATTTTTTTCGCAGCACGACGGATGCGCTCTTTACCAATCTCGCAGATGTTTTTGTAACCAGCCTTATAAGCCTCACTTTTTTCATCGGTCGCTTCTGGTACTTGCACCATGATGTATTTGCGATTACCACCATCTTCTGCGTTTAATTGCATAACAGCATGGGCTGTAGTGGCTGAACCAGAAAAGAAGTCAAGAATAATATCATTTGAATTCGTATATAATTGAAGTATCCTTTCAATTAATCCTACAGGTTTTGGATAATCGAAATAAGCACTATTATCAAAAAGCTTTTTAAGCTTTTGTGATGCATCTTGTGAATGACCTACTTCACCGTATTTCCAAATAGTCATTGGAGTAATAGTTGACTTTGTTTCAGTAAGAAACCTTTTAATACGAGGAACATTTCCTCCTTCAGGTCCAAACCAGATTCTATTATCTTTTATAAACTCTTTTAGTCTAACTTTACTAAGCCTCCATGAATATCCACTAGGAGGATATACTGATCTACCAGATGGTGTTACTATTTCATAAATATTTTCTTCAATAGCAGGGCCCACAGACAAATCACTACTAGTCCAAACTCCCCTAGGATCATTATCAGGATTTGAATATCTTAAATTTGCTTCTTCTGATCTTGGTAAACCATTATTTATAGCTAAATCAATATTTTTAGCGTAGCAAAGAATATAGTCGTGACTTTCCGAAAAATGCTTTTTTAAGTTAACCGGAGAATATGCGCGCTCCCAAATAACATTTGCTATAAAATTATTTTCTCCAAAAATATCATCACAAATCTTTCTCAGATTATGTACTTCATTATCATCAATAGAAATAAAAATAACGCCATCTTCGGTTAAAAGATTTCTTGCCAGTTTTAAACGCGGGTACATCATGGATAACCAATCGGAATGGTAACGCCCCGAAGTTTCTGGATTTGCCACTAAGCGTTGGCCGTATTCGTCTTTTTGGCCACTTTCTTCTAATTCTTCTTCAGAGCTTTTAGCAAAATTATCTTTGTACACAAAATCCTTACCTGTGTTGTATGGCGGGTCGATGTAGATCATTTTGATTTTTCCTAAATAACTTTCTTGCAATAACTTTAAGACTTCTAAGTTATCGCCTTCGATGTAGATATTTTCGGTTGAATCAAAATCAACTGAATCCTCACGTACGGGACGTAAGGTTTTGTTAATTGGTGTATTGGCTGTTACAATGGCTTCGCGTTTACCCGGCCATTCTAGGCGGTAACGTTCTTTGTTGCCTTCTACAATTTCGTTTGATAATTCTTGTTTGAGCAAATCAAAATCGATGCGTTTTCCTTCAGCTGTTTCGGTTACACAATTGGGGAAAAGTGCCGCTATTTTGTCTATGTTCAAGCTTGTTATATCGGTGGACTGTAAGTCTAATTTATCAATGTTCATATTTTTGTTTTTTTAGTTTTCCGAATTCAAATTAAATAAAAACACACTTATTATCAATGGTTTGTTATTTATTTCCGAATTCAAATTAAATAAAAGTTTACGCCCAATAAGGGATGTATTTACTGAATTTTTTAGAAACATTTCCGTCTTCTTTGGGTTTTATTTTTCCTGCTTCAATGGCTTCTTTTATTAATAATGAAATTTGAGATGCTTGCTTATCATGCATGCCAAATCTCTCTCTTAAAGAGGTGTTATTGAATCCTCCATCAGAGAAATAAGTAATTACCGCATGTTGATAGGCTGCTTCTATACGTTCTTCATTGGTCATTTCTGCATAAGTTTTAGGTGCGTACATTGTTACCCTAAAAGAATTTTCGAGCTCTTCAATCTTTAAAGGAGGTAATCCAAATAATTCTATATTAATTACCGCTTTTTCAAAACCTGATCCTCTTTCTTCACAGATATTGTATCGTCTAAATGCAGCAGCCAAGATTTCATTTCTAGATTCTGGAGTTGTTCGAATCAAGCGATCAATTTTTTTAGAAGGTAATAATTTACCTGGATTAGTGAATACAATTCGATCATCAAAAATCTCTACCATAGGTCCAGAACCTCTAATAGTAAAATCTTGATGAATAAGTGTGTTTGCTATCAATTCACGAATAGCTATCTCTGGATAAATAGATGTATCTACCCTTAAAGCGTTTTTAATTATTTCACTATCGTCCAAGAGTCCTTTAACAAAAGTAATTAAGGCTTCAAAACCTATTGCGTAACCTTTGTTTCCTGGGAATTCTTTACTCGCTCCAGCTTTATTTTTTCCTTCGTATTTAATTAAACGAATTGATTTTCTCACTAAACCATCAAAATGCTTTAAATCTTTAGCAGCTGTAATAGCCCCAAAATTTGTGATATAATATCCTTTACCATCCGCATTGACCAACATCTTTTCATCCTCAAGCCATTTCATGATTTCTTGCAAATTTGCTGGTGTAGGCTTATTGAGCAATTCTAATATTTTGCTAAAATCTAATAAGTCAATAACTTCAATTTCAGTTAATAATTTTGAAGCATGTAACTCTTCCCACGTTGGAGATTTACTATTAAGCATTAAGGCTCCAACATCTTGTCGGGATGCTTTTCTTGTAGAGCCGCCACTTCGAATAAAACTATCTTCTAAGGTTTTCCCATGTAAAAAAACGGGTTTTATTGCACTTTCTTTAATGTAAATAATTAATACTTCTTTCTCTTGATATTTTTCAATCGAATAATCAATGCTAACCAAAGGTTCAACACCATCTCTACACAGAGAAGCAAATTTATCTACAATAGTATTTGCTTCACTTGTGCTTAGCCCAAGTACTTCTTTTGTATTATTTTTTATTCCAAATACTATAAAGCCACCTCCTGGCATATTTGCAAAAGCAGAAATGTGTTGACATAATTTAGTGTTATTGGGAGAAATAGTTTCTTTCCAATCTAATTCATTTAGTTCTACAGCAACCTTTCCTAAAGATTTCTCTAAATACTGTAATGCTTTTGGTATCCAGCTTTTCATTTTAACCTATTGTTTCCGAATTTGAATTAAATAAAAACTTACTGAAAATCAATCACTTTTATTTGTTGTCTGAATTCTAATTAAATAAATTTTCTAGTTTTAATTCTATTATTTTAATTGTGCAATATCTCTTAATTTGTCATAAGTAGCAATCACATCAAATTTCACTTCACCGTTACTAATTTCTTTGAAATGTTCTGTTGCACAATGAATTTTTAATTTTTCCATTTCTCTTTTATCAAGATTATTTTCAGAACCCTTCGTCTCTGCGATAAAGTACACATGTTTCACTATTTTGTTATCCATCACAATCGCCCAATCCGGATTGTAATTTGCCACAGGTGTTGGTATATAGAAACCACGAGGAAGTTTTGCATACACAATTACTTCGGTTGCTGTTTCTAAGTTTTTAATAAACTCTTTCTCAGTTTTAGAATCAGTATCAATAAAGTCGTAAATGTGTCTTTTTAAAAGCATATCTGAACGCAATACATTTTTAGCATTAGTAAAAACTGTATTAGTATCAAAAACTTCTTCTGTTTTATGATAGGTAATGTTATTGATAATTAATGAAGCTTTGGTTTCGTTAATTAATTTGGCACATTTTGCAATAAACTCTTCCGGATTTTTGCGCAATAGATAGAATTTTTCTTCGTGAATTTTCTTTAATATCGTAGCAATTGTAGCACGTTTTAAATTCGTTAAAGCTTCAATTTCACCAATGATATCGTATTTCACATCTGTATATAAATCAGCAGATAATTTTTTAGAATCAGTTTTAGTTACATCAAAAGCTGTACTTTCTTTTAAATCATCTTTGGTTAATTCAGATTCTTTTTCTTTACCAAGAATACCCGTTTTCACTTCATATTTGCGTTCTGTAATATGTAAATCAGCATTAATACGAATACGGCTATCCTCAATTAATTTATCCGTATCGAATTTTACTTCGTATACGGTTTTCAAATTGATTTTATTCCAAAGTTCTTGAAATTCTTTTTTCGCAAAATTGTGATTCACCGAAAGGTTCACCGTTTTACGATCATCCTCTGGTTTAATTCCTTCACCGTTATAAACTGCATGTAGTAATTGCGTTACAGCACTTGCATAAGCAACTAGGTTTTCAGGCACAGGTACTTCGTTTTTTGCAATTAATTCTTTTCCTTCTTCCGTAATTTTATCATCTTCGTCAAGAATATCGTGCTTGTATAAAAACTTATTTAATTTTTTAGCTTCTTCGTCTGTTAAACGAATCGATTCCCCTAATTCGTTTGTTAATAATTTTCCTACAAAGAATTTGGTATCAGCCTTGACCGGACGATCTTTTAATGATTTCGCAATTTCAGTTTGTAAACCTTTTGCAAACTCCTCGTAACTCTCTGAAGCAATAACCGTTAATACATTGACTTCGTGCACGGCATCACCTAATAATTCAAAATCTTGACGAATACCGTTTTTGTCTACACATAAACGCATACCACGTCCAACTTCCTGTCTACGACGTGTTTGACTCCCGTTATCCACATTTTTTAAGGCACAAATTTGAAATACGTTCGGGTTATCCCAACCTTCTTTCAAGGCTGAGTGAGAAAATATGAAACGCGTTGGCTCTTCAAAACTCAATAAACGTTCTTTATCTTTCATGATTAAATCGTATGCCGATACATCATCCGAATCCTCTTTACCACGTTTGATTGTAGGATCAACCGGTTTCCCTTTTTTATCAATAGAGAAATAACCATTATGTACACGATCTGCATCATCACGTTGTAGATATTCTAAATAACTACCTGGAGCATAAACTTTGGAGGTTTTATGTACATCTGTATCTACAACGTAGTCGGTATATTCTTGATGGAACAAATCGATAAAATCATTGATGGCATTTTTATATTCTTCTTCAAAAATTTGAGCATATTGACCTAATTCTTCTTCACCCAATTCGTTATATACGCGATATTTTTCAACAGAATCGATAAAGAAAAGAGAAAGCACTTTAATCCCTTTGTCGAATAAAATTTTCTCTTTGTGTAAATGCGATAAAATCGTTTCACGAATTTGAATTCTTCTAAAAACTAATTCATCTTTTTCATTTAACACATCTCCTGGGTAAATATCTTCTCCATTGATCACAATTTTATTTTGATAGCCATCAATTTCAGAAATCACACAATTTTTATAAGCAGGTAAACCATCTGAAAGATCAAATAAATTAGCACCTTGTTCTAATTTTTTACGGATACGCTTTACACCTGAACCTGATCTCATTTCAAATTCAATTACGGCCATTGGTGGTTTGTTTGTACTTAATTCGATGTGTTCAAGATATAAATAACCCGAAGTACCAGTAGAACCTTTTAAGCTAATTCCCTTAACTTGGATTTTCTTTACCAATTTTTTATTGTAAGCATCCAAAGCATCTAATCGAAACACTTTGTTGTACTCTTCTGCGTGAGTTGCTGAATATCTCAAGGTAAATAGAGGCTTGAAATCCTCCATACTCTTTAAGGTAGTAGAACCTTCTTTACCCGCAGATTGTGGCTCATCAATAATTACGATAGGATTGGTTTGTGCAATGATATCAATAGGACGTCTAGAACCAAATTGATCTAATTCCATATGAATTCTTCTGGCATCAGCACCTCTAGCAGCAAAAGCTTGTGTGTTGATAATCATTACACTAATTCTGCTATCTGATGCAAAAGTTTCTATATCTTGTGGACGAGCAGAATTATAAATAAATGGACTTATTTTGTGTCCATAAACTTGTTGAAAATGATCTTGCGTTAATTCAAATGATTTGTAAACCCCTTCTCGAATCGCTATACTTGGGACGACAATAATAAATTTACTCCAACCATATTTTTTATTCAATTCATACATTGTACGGATATAGGTATAGGTTTTACCTGTACCCGTTTCCATTTCTATTGTGAAATTAACTCCAATATTAGCTCCTTTTACTAAATCTAACTTTTGGTTTTCAATCAAATAATGTTCACGTTGAACTTGGATGATGTTATCAAGTATTTGTTTATCTGAAATTTGAATAGGCGCATTACGATAACCGATAGCTTCATCGATTTCTAAATCTAAGGTATTTACTCCTAAATCACGATTTTTCGATTTACGAATGATATCATATGTTTTTTCAAGTGTAAAAGTATTGGATTTTATAGTTTGTCCTTCAAAACATTTAACTATTGCAGCAACTGCATCTAGCTGAAAGCCTTGCTCTTTGAATTGTAATTTCATATTGAGTTTAAATACATTTTGGAAATGTTAAATATACAAATATTACCCAACAATAAGTTTTAAAAAGTAACCTAAGTAACCAAATTTAGGCAAAAACATTTTTTTGATTTTTGATGTTTGGAAAAAACTGTTTCAAATAACTAAGCTTTCGTCTTGCCCGGAGGGCTAGAGATGAAAGCCCGTTGAACGGAACCGGAGTAGCTTTATGTATTATGGAGTTTTCGAAG
>NZ_JAOCHX010000055.1:0-17722 GCF_029843245.1 Empedobacter sp. GD03739
AATTATATACTACTTTTTATTGTATAGTTGATAAATAATTAACTGTCCTAAAACAAACATTTTAAACTTTATTATTAATTCTAAACATTTTTCTAACTTAACAAAACAAATAAAACACAGCACACACATAAATGGATTACAAAACTTTATACTCAAAAAGTATTGAAGAACCTGAACTTTTTTGGAAAGAAGAAGCGCAGAAATTAGCATGGTCAACTTACCCTGAACAAATCTTAAAACAAAATGAAAACGGATATTATTCGTGGTTTGTTGACGGAAAAATAAATATGAGCCGTTTGGCTTTGGAGGAAAATATAAAAGCTGGACGCGGAGAACAATTTGCTTTAATTTACGATTCTCCTGTTACAGAAGTTGTTCAAAAAATTACGTACAATCAGCTTTTAGAAAAAGTAAGTCGTTTTGCAGGAGGTCTTACATCCTTAGGATTATCAAAAGGTGATACAGCAATTATTTATATGCCTATGATTCCAGAAGCAATTGTTGCGATGCTTGCTTGTGCGAGAATTGGTGTAATACATTCTGTTGTTTTTGGAGGTTTTGCAGCGCCAGAATTAGCTATTCGTATTGATGATGCTCAACCTGATGATATTATTTCTGCGTCTTATGGAGTAGAAATTAATCGTCAAATCAACTATAAACCATTGATTGATGAAGCAATTGAATTAACACTTTACAAACCAAAAAACATTGTCATTTTTGAACGTCCAAATCACACCGATGATTTATCAGCAGAAAACGTTCATACCTATGATGAAATGTATCAACATCAACCTATAGAACCTATCGAAGTTCCAAGTACACATCCATTATATATTTTGTATACTTCTGGAACAACTTCTACGCCAAAAGGTGTCGTACGCGATACAGGAGGTTATGCAACTGCACTAAATTCGACAATGAACTATTTTTATGATTTAGAACCAGGTGATACAATTCTTACTGCAAGTGATATTGGTTGGGTTGTTGGACATTCCTATATCGTTTATGCGCCGTTAATTTATGGTGTTACAACGGTTATTTATGAAGGAAAACCAATCAAAACTCCTGACGCTGGAGCTTTTTGGAGAATGGTTGAAGAACATAAAATCAAAAATGTTTTCACAGCTCCAACAGCAATTCGAGCAATTCGAAAAGAAGATCCAGAAGGAAAATTATTCCAAAAATATGATACATCAAGTCTGAAACGTTTATTCTTAGCGGGAGAACGTTGTGATACATCTACTTATTATTGGTTAAAAGAAATTTCAAAATTGCCCGTAATCGATCATTGGTGGCAAACAGAAAGCGGTTGGCCAATGTTAGGAATTTGTGCTGGAGTCGAAAATATAATGCCTGAACCTGGTGCAGCTGGATTGCCTGTTTTTGGCTATAATATTAAAATTGTTGACGACGAAGGTCAAGAAAATGATACGCGAGAAGAAGGTTCTATTGTGATTCAGCTTCCACTTCCTCCTGGTTGTATGACAAGTTTATGGCGAAATGAACACCGATTTATAAAAGGTTATTTTCAACAATTTCCAAATCATTATTTAACTGGTGACGGAGGTTTTAAAGATGAAAATGGTTTTGTATTTATTACAGGTCGAACTGATGATATTATTAATGTCGCTGGTCATAGGTTAAGTACTGCAACAATGGAAGAATTGGTTTCTTCTCATCCTGATATTACAGAATGTGCGGTTGTGGGAATTAAAGATGAATTGAAAGGTCAAATTCCAATAGGTTTGATTGTTACAAAAGAAAACGCATCAAAATCGGAAGAAGAAATCGAAAAAGATTTGATTGCTTTATTACGCAAAGAAATTGGCGGAATTGCCTGTTTCAAAACATCTATAATAGTTAACAGACTACCAAAAACACGAAGCGGAAAAATATTACGCAAAACTTTATCTCAAATTGCAGACGGAACACCATTCACAATTCCATCTACAATTGATGATGCTACAGTTTTAGATGAATTAATTCACGAATTTTCAAGAAGAAACGTAGGTCTAGCCTTTGCGATTTCGTCAATATAATCCATTTTATTCATTCACTATTTCAAAAGCAGTAATTCCTACTATTACTGCTTTTTTTATTCATTTTTACATAAATTTGAATTAGAAATATCATTCAATGCCAAATCAATCCAAATCATTAGAAGATGTGCACGAAAGTGTTCAAATCAAAAAAGGAAAGTTTAGAAAAATCCTAAGTTTTTTTGGACCTGCCTACTTAATAAGCGTTGGTTACATGGATCCGGGAAACTGGGCAACCGATTTAGCAGGCGGCAGCCAATTTGGTTATACTTTGATTTGGGTTTTATTGATGAGTAACATAATGGCTTTGTTATTACAAAGTTTATGTACACGTTTGGGAATTGTTCGACGAAAAGATTTGGCGCAATGTAACCGAGAAACTTATCCGAAAGGAATGAATCTCATCTTGTATATTTTAGCCGAAATAGCTATTGCAGCTTGTGATTTAGCAGAAATTTTGGGAATGGCAATTGGTCTAAATTTACTTTTTGGAATAGATTTGATCTATGGTGTTTTAATCAGTTTCTTAGACACTTTTCTTCTACTTTATCTTCAGAAATTAGGCATGCGAAAAATGGAACTTTTCATTGTTGGTTTAATCACAATGATTGGTTTATGTTTTTTGACGGAAATGTTTTTAGCAAAACCAGATTTTGGAGAAGTTGCAAAAGGATTTATTCCATCTATTCCAAATAGCGCTGCATTGTACATCAGTATTGGGATTATCGGTGCAACTGTAATGCCTCATAATCTTTATTTACATTCTGCTCTCGTCCAAACGCGGCAAATAAAACGAGATGATTTTTCAATCAAAAAAGCACTCAAATATAACTTTTGGGATAGTGCAATTGCTCTGAATTTAGCCTTCTTTGTCAATGCTGCAATCTTAATTTTAGCTTCATCCGTATTCCATAAAAACGGCTATCACGATGTTGCAGAACTGAGCGATGCTTATAGATTATTGGGGACAACTTTAGGAACAGATTTGGCTCCAAAATTATTCGCAGTTGCTTTAATTTTAGCTGGACAAAGCTCTACAGTTACAGGAACTTTAGCTGGACAAATTGTGATGGAAGGATATTTACATCTACGTATTAATCCTGTTTTGAGAAGAATTTTGACACGATTATTAGCCGTAGTTCCAGCAGTTGTAGTCATTCTTATTTTTGGAGAAAAAGAAGTCGGTTCTTTACTAATTTTCAGTCAAGTTATCCTAAGTATGCAATTGGCTTTTGCGGTAATTCCGTTGATTCATTTTGTGAGTGATAAAGCGAAAATGGGGAATTTTGCAATCAATACAACAACCAAATTTTTTGCATGGACAATCGCTTTTATTATTTCATTTCTGAATGCGCAATTGGTGTATGAAGAAGTTAATAAATGGATGGCAAATAGTGAATCTTACACTTTAAATATTTTTCTTATAGCGTTAGAAATAGGACTTTTAGTTTTATTATTGCTGACATTTTTTATTCCAATTATGTTGAAGAAAAATGAAGAACATCAAAAGGAAATTCATGAACCATTTGAGAAGTTTACGTTAGAAGAAATTTCGAATCAACATTTCAAAAAGATTGTTGTTGCGTTAGATTTTTCGAAAACGGATCGAAAAGTCATCAATTATGCGACACAATTAGCTACTACAGAATCTACCATTATTTTGGTTCATATTGTCGAAAGTGCTTCTGCAAAATACACGGGAGAGCGTACGAATGATGAAGAATCTCTGTCAGATTTGAAACGTTTAGAACAATATGCAGAGATCATTCGACCTTTGTTTAATGAAACTAAAATCGAATTAGGTTACAATAATCGAATCAATTCAATTGCTGAAATTTGTAAACGAAATCAAGCAGATTTGTTGATTGTTGGTTCGCACGGACACCGAGGTTTTATGGATTTTATTTTTGGAGAAACGATTAATAAATTAAGGCATCGCGTTAATATTCCGGTCTTTATTGCAAAATAATAAAAAGCCATTCAGAATTTTTCTGAATGGCTTTTTGATTAGATTAAAATATAAAAATTATTTGATCGATAATAATTCAATCATTTCTTTATTTTCTTGTAAAATAGCATGATCTAAAGCAGTTTTACCATTATTATCTTTAATGTTTAAATCTGCACCAGCTTCGATTAGTTTTTTGGCAATTTCATTTTGACCAAATGTTACAGCAAAAATCAAAGCAGAAGCTCCATTAAAATTCACTTGATTAACATCAGCCTTATTCGCAATTAGTAAATTTACCATTTCAGGAAATCCTCTAAAGACGGCTCCCATCAACGCATTGTTTCCAGATAAATCTTGCGCATTAGGATTTGCTCCTTTTGATAATAATACTTTCGCAGCGTCTGAACTGTTATTATAAATCGCTAAAATTAAAGGTGTAAATCCACGTTGATTTGCTTCATTTACATGTTTTCCATTCGAAATTAATTCTTCTATTTGCTTCACATTATTTTCTCTCGCCGCACTAAACAAATCTTGTGCATAAATTGAAGAAAAACTGAATAGAAATAAGGCTAAAAATATATACTTTTTCATGATAATATTGATTTTATGAAAGTCATGGAGCCAAACTCAATCGACTCCAATCCAATAAAAATTATTTTGGTAAATATTGCTTTACATCGCTCATAGAAGTATTTGTAGCCTTCATCAAACGTGTTCCATATTCTGTATTTGCTTGGTAAAAATGTGCAATCATTTTATGAACAATTACTTTATTTTTAACCGAATTTAAAGCTCCAGATAAATTTTTGATTAAGTTATCTTGATCTTTTTTAGAGAATGATTTGTACAAATCTCCAGCTTGTACAAAGTTATTTTCTTTATCAATGACATGCTGAGTTGTTATAGCTCCTGCAGGAAAAACAGATTTTGAATACTTGAATTTTGCATTATCTACAACCTCAGGAAGATTAGTTGAAGGTTGATAATTTACATCACCTTTTTGCTCACGGATCGACATATAACCGTCTTGATTATATGTTTTTACACTATTTTTTGGTGCATTAACAGGAATTTGTTGGAAATTACCCGTTAAACGATGACGTTGTGTATCAGAATAGGAAAACAAACGACCTTGTAACAATTTATCTTCAGAAGCTTCAATTCCTGGAACCAACGTAGCTGGAGCAAATGCTGCTTGCTCAACTTGTTGAAAATAATTCGTTGGATTCTCATTCAATGTCATTGTTCCAACTTTAACTAACTTTACAACAGATTCTGGCCAAATTTTCGTTACATCAACAGGATTGAAATCTAATTTATCAAAATCTTCTCGTTTCAATAATTGAACATATAAATCCCATTTCGGAAAGTTTCCTTTGTCGATTTCATTACGTAAATCTAATGTTGCATGTTCTATTTCAGTCGATTGAATTTTATTCGCTTCTTCTTGTGTTAAATTTTTCGTTTCTTGTTGAGGAACCCATTTGTATTTCACATAAGTTACTTCACCTTTTGCATTTACCCATTTGTAAGCATGTACACCATTTCCTTCCATTTGACGAAAATTTGCAGGAATTCCATAATCTGAAAACAACCACGTTAACATATGCGTAGACTCTGGTAAATTAGAGAAAAAATCAAATACACGATTTGGATCAGATGCGCCATTTGTTACAGGAGATGGCCTGAAAGCATGCACCATATCTGGGAATTTGATTGCATCTCGAATAAAGAAAACAGGT
Source organism: Empedobacter sp. GD03739 (assembly GCF_029843245.1). Classification (NCBI taxonomy): domain Bacteria; kingdom Pseudomonadati; phylum Bacteroidota; class Flavobacteriia; order Flavobacteriales; family Weeksellaceae; genus Empedobacter; species Empedobacter sp. GD03739. The sequence goes on from NZ_JAOCHX010000055.1 coordinate 5,736, forward strand.
AAATTGTTTCCAACTAAATCGTAATTTCCTTGTTCTGTGTAAAATTTAACAGCAAATCCACGTGGATCACGATAAGTTTCTGGCGAACCTTGTTGATGCGTTACAGTTGAAAAACGTACAAATAATGGTGTTTTTTTACCAGCTGTTGACAAGAAATCAGCCATTGTCACATCAGAAAAATCTTTATCAGCTACAAATTCTCCGAAAGCTCCAGCTCCACGCGCATGAACAACACGTTCAGGAATACGTTCGCGATCAAATGCTGCTAATTTTTCAATTAAATGAATGTCCTCCAACAAAACTTGTCCGTTATTTCCGATTGTTTTAGAATTTTGATTATCTCCAACTGGAGCGCCTGTGTTTGTTGTTAATTGTTGGGCAAATCCAATCGTAGAAAGGAATGCTAAACTTAATACTAAACTTCTTTTGATCATAATTATAGTTTTATTCTTTATTTATCATTTTAAGACAGAGCAAAACTAAATCTGTTATAATTATAAATCAAATCTATAAAATCTATTAGATATAATTAATTTTTATAATAATTATAACCCAATCCTTTACAAGGAAGAAAAAGGTGATATATTATTTCGCAATAAATGAATAAATAAAAATGATGAAGAATTTTAGAAATAAAAAAAAACCGCTTATTTAGCGGTTTTGAGAGATATTATTTAATTTTTTCTAAATCGTTGAAAAGACATAGAAGGTTTAATTTTTATCGATTCATTAGCTATTAATACCATTAAATTCAAATGCTGATTGAACATCCATAGTGAATTTCCTTCAACCTCTACTCCTTGTGGAGTTCTAATAAGTTCTAAATTTGTGTACATCATAATCTATAATTTTTTGGTTGACGCTAATATTGTGTTAAAAATAATTTTTAATGTTAATTTCATTTAACACAACTGATAAAATTAAAAGTTTCTAATAAAATTCAGTATTTTGTATTTGTTTTTTAATAAACATAAATTATACCAAAAAATATACAAATGGTTTCCTTAATGTTAAATTTTATGAAATTTGACTCCATCCTACTTTATCTTTATGATTTTCAATAAAATATTTTTTTGTTGGTTCGTAAACTGGTGAAGAAAGTGTCGGATCTTGCGAAAGAATAGTTTCCACACATTTTCTTGCTGCATACAAAACCTCTTTGTCTTTGGCTAAATCTGCAATTTTAAGATTTAAAACACCACTTTGTTGCGTTCCCATCATATCACCAGGACCACGCAATTCCAAATCAACTTCGGCTACCTGAAAACCATCATTTGTTTGACACATCGTCTGTATACGACGTTTCGAAACTTCGTTCAATTTTCCACCTGTCATCAAAATACAATACGATTGTTCCGCACCACGACCTACACGACCACGAAGTTGATGCAATTGAGAAAGTCCAAAACGTTCAGAATTTTCAATAATCATAACAGAAGCATTTGGGACATTTACACCAACTTCTATCACAGTTGTAGCAACCAAAATTTGCGTTTCATTATTTTTGAAACGATTCATTTCAAATTCTTTATCGGCAGGTTTTTGACGACCATGCACAATACTTATCGCATATTCTGGCAACGGAAAAGCACGAGAAATACTTTCGTAGCCATCCATCAAATCTTTCAATTCTAATTTTGCTGATTCTTCAATTAATGGATAAACCACATAAATTTGACGACCTTTCGCAATTTCATCTTTCATAAATTTGAAAACACTCAAACGATGTGCATCCGTTTTATGAAGCGTTTTAATAGGTTTTCGTCCTTTTGGCAATTCATCGATCACCGAAACATCCAAATCGCCATACATTGTCATCGAAAGTGTACGAGGAATTGGTGTTGCTGTCATCACTAAAATATGTGGAGGAAGTTTAGCTTTTCTCCAAAATTTAGCACGTTGAGCAACTCCAAAGCGATGTTGTTCATCAATAATCGCTAATCCTAAATTCTGAAAAATCACATTATCTTCTAACAATGCATGCGTCCCGATAATTATTTTAAGGTTTCCATTTTCAAGGTTTTCTAAAATTGGTTGACGCTTTTTCTTTGTCACCGAACCCGTTAATAATTCTACCGAAACATCCAAACCATTCAGCAATTCTGTAATGCTTTCGTAATGTTGTTGTGCAAGAATTTCGGTTGGCGCAATTAAAGCGGCCTGAAAACCATTGTCAACTGCAATCAACATCGTTAACAACGCAACCATCGTTTTTCCAGAACCAACATCACCTTGCAACAAACGATTCATTTGCGCAGGTTGACGAAGATCAAAACGAATTTCTTTTATCACTCTTTTTTGTGCATTTGTCAATTCAAAAGGTAAATATTCATTATAAAATGTATTGAAATAATGACCAATTTCTGGAAAAGGATTACTTCTATTCTTTTGTTTATTGACTGCTTTTTGAGAGAGATTAGAAAGATTTAGAAAGAAAAATTCTTCAAATTTTAGACGACGAATTGCTGCATTTAATTCTGTTACATCTTTTGGAAAATGAATTGCTTTTAACGCATCATTTCTTCCAACTAATTTATAATGTTCGAGAACATTTAATGGTAAATTCTCAGGAATATCGATGTTTTCAGCAAAAAGATTCATCATCATTTTTTGAAAAACACGATTCGTAATTCCTTTTTTCGTCAACTTTTCGGTACTTGGATAAACAGGAAATAATCCAAGCGGAATATTTTTTGCATCTTCAACTAATTCAATTTCAGGATGTGTAATACTAAAATTATTATTGAACACATTTGGTTTTCCGTAAATGACAACTTCTTTGAAAAGATCATTTCTCAATTTCTCCTTTTGCCAAGAAGAAACTTTGAACCAAACTAATTCTAAAGTTCCAGTTCCATCTTGAAATTTCCCAACTAAACGTTTTACTTTTCCTTGGTTAATTTCTTCTAAACTAACAATTTTACCTTTCAATTGTATTTCGGCTGCTGTTGATGAAATTTCTGAAATTTTATAGAATTTCGATTTATCAACATAACGAAAAGGAAAATGCTGTATCAAATCTTCGTATCTAAAAATTCTGAATTCACTTTGCAGTGTTTTAGCACGCTCAGGTCCAGCACCTTTTAAATATTCTATTGTTTTTTTTAATGGATTTTGATACATTTTTCTACTTTCGAAAGTCGCAATTTACCAAATTTTAACGATAAACAATGTCATCATTGTTACAAAATAAGCTCGTAGAATTGCTTTATATTTGTAACAAATTAGAATCAAATGAATTTAACAGAATACATCAACAAAGGTTTATCATACGAAGATTATATCACACGCGTTGAAGATGATTTGGAAAACGAAATCGAAAACGATGATCCGAAAGAATATGTACAATATTATGCTTTGGGATTGCAACGCATGAACAGAATTTTTAAAACATTCAGTTTAAATCCTGCGCAAGAAACACGCGTTAAATCAACTTCAAATAATTTAAAATTATTAGTAATTACTGAAGGTTGGTGTGGAGATGCATCTCAAATTTTACCTGTTGTAGAGAAATTAGCAAATGCGCTTCAAGTTTCGACGCATTATGTTTTACGTGATGAGAACTTGGAGTTGATGGAAAAATACAAAACAAATGGAGCGGCTTCTATTCCAATTATTATTGGAGTGAATGAAGAAAATGAAGAAGCTTTCCGTTTTGGTCCTCGTCCACAAGCTGGAATGGAAATGTTGGCGCGTTTCAAAAGTAATCCTGATACGTATTCGGCAGATGATTTTCACGAAGATTTACAAAAATATTACAACAACAATAAAGGTGAAGACATTGTAAATGAAATTTTAGATTTGATTGACGAAAACATCGGTAATTAATCATTTTTTTCAATTTGTTCAACTTGTTATTTGTTCGCATCTTTGTGTAAGATTTTATTGAAAAAGAAAAATGAAAGGAAATAAGCAAATTATTTTTGCCATCGTTGTAGTTGTCGCTTTAGTCGCTATTATGTTTACGCCAATTGGGACATTTTTTAAAGGTAAAATGGAAGACAATAGCCACGTTGCAGGCTCTGATATAGAATTAACAGAAAGTGATTATGATATTGATTTAATTGGTCATAACGGCGCTGCGAATACAAACTTGATTGATTTCAAGAAAAGTGGTGAAGTTGTTTTCCTAAATTTTTGGGGAAGCTGGTGTCCTCCTTGTGTTGCAGAAATGCCAACAATTCAGAAATTGTATGAAGCAAAAGGACAAAAAGTAAAATTTGTATTGATTGCAATTCAGGATAAACCAACGGTTTTTAATCCGTTTTTGCAAAAAAATAATTATACAATGCCAGTTTACGAGCCAAATAGTCCAATTTCAAATAATATGTTACCAAAGGTTTTTCCAACAACATATATTTTAAATAAGAAAGGTGAAGTTGTGTTGAAAGAAACAAAAACAAGAGATTGGAATGATAAAGAAATTAATGATTTATTAGATAAATTAATCGCTGAATAATTTTATTCAAAAACATAAAAAAGCCGTTATTAAATGATTAATAACGGTTTTTTTTATATCTGTAATTTAATTTTCTCTCATCAATGCTAATTGCAATAAAGCAGTTGTTGTATTTTGATTACGTGTAGTAGCACTTACATTAAATAGATTTTCGAAAAAATTATTGGTCAATTTTGTTTTTCCGTAACCAGAAGGACAATACAAATAAACGACATCATCAGCAATAAAATATTGTTCATCTTCAGTTTTCGAATTTTCAACTTTTTCAGTATTTATTTCCTCAGGTTTATTGGCTAAAAATGTATAATGCAAAAACTCTTTATCGATGCTAAAATCCTTTAAGAATGGATTATTTTCGATGATGTTTTTTAATTTTTCGATGGTTAAAATCAAAATTGGAACTTCAAAAGATAAACTTTCTACAATTTTATCGTGAATTAAATCTCCAATTTCTTTGATATCAGTCAAATTTGTCGAAAAAACTGCATTTCCACTTTGCACGTAAGTGGTAACATTTTCCAGTCTAAGTTCCTCTAAAAGTTTGGTTAAAACATCCATTTTGATGATTTTTTTACCACTCACATTTATACCTCTCAGAATTGCAATAAAAGTATTCATAAAACTATCTCTATTTACGAGAAACTTTGTTTAAAATTATGAAAATAAATATAATAGAAATTTTAAAACAAATCCCTAATTGTTACGATAATTTTGATAAATTAGCATCATTCTGAATAATAAAAAAACTAATAAAACCTATGACTACAAACAGATTAGAAGCTTTTAGCGATGGCGTTCTTGCAATTATTATTACCATTATGGTTTTGGATCTGAAAGTTCCGCTTGGAGATGATATAATGAGTTTGAAACCTTATATCCCAAAATTTCTGAATTATTTGTTCAGTTTTATTTATGTTGGAATTTATTGGAACAATCATCATCATCTTTTTCAGGCGATTGAGAAAGTAAATGGCGGAATTTTATGGAGTAATTTGCACTTGCTTTTTTGGTTGTCTTTATTACCAGTTTCCACAGGTTGGATGGGCGAAAATTACGACTCAACTTTTCCAGTTGCTTTTTATGGATTTGTCTTATTTATGAGCAGTGTAGCATTTATGATTATTGAAAAAATCGCTGTAAAACAAGAAGGAAAAGAATCAATAATTGGGAAATCTGTGAGTAGAAGTTTTAAAGAAATTTCTTCGAGTATTGGTTATTTGGCTGGAATCGGAATTTCATTTGTAAAACCAGAAATTGGTATTGTCATTTATGCTTTAATTGCTTTACTATGGCTAATTCCAGATAGAAGAATTGAAAAATCGATGCGATAATTATTGATAATTTTCCACAGAATCAATTAATTTTTGAAGAAGATTAGATGTAGAATCTTCTTCAAAATTTTTAAAAGATTGTCCTAACCATAAATTAGTAAACGCTGTATTTTCGTTCAATTTAGAAGCATTTCTCAACGGATTTGTTAATTTATTTTGATAAGGATAAGGTAAAACAAACTCAGAGTTTTCAAATAAATGAATAAATTCATTCTCAATTCCTCGTGCATATCTTCCAGAAAAACTTTTCGTCAAGATAATTTCACTTTCCCTTACATTTTTTAATCGTTCTTTTTCGAAGGATTTTAAAGCACTTTCATTGGAACACAAAAACAAACTACCAATCTGAAAAGCATCTGCACCCAATTGTTTAGCAGCCAAAAGTGTTTTCGTATCATAAATTCCACCAGCAAAAATCAACGGCTTTTTTACAACATCCTTTACTTGCGAAACCAAAGAAAAACCACCAATTTGAGGCAAAATATCTGGATTAAATGTTCCACGATGCCCACCTGCTTCAATTCCTTGCACACAAATCACATCAATATTCGACTTTTCCAATTGTATCGCTTCTTCCAGCGTCGTACAAGTCCCTATTAATGTCACATCATGTTCTTTAAGACGATTAATAGAATTATCGTCAAAATTACCAAAAGTAAAGCTCAAAATTTTACATTTTTCTTGTAAAATTACTTCTATTTGTTCCTTATAACCATTTGGTTTTACAGCTTCAATCTCAGGAAAAACGATATCAAAGTTTTGTAGACGCGCAAGCTCAATTAACTTATTTTTTGTTGCATTATACTTTTGCTTTAATTCTGGTGTGATTTCAGGAATATCGTTCGCAAAAATATTGATAGCAAAAGGTTTATTCGTTAATTTTTTGGTTTGATAAATTCGCTTCAATGAATTTTCTGCATCCAAATCAGCAATTGGCAAAGAACCTAAACAGTTACAATTACTCGCTGCAGCAACCATTTCTGGTGTCGTTACTCCAAACATTGGTGCTTGAATAATCGGATATTTTACACCAAATAATGCTGTTAGTTCATTTTGCCAAATCATCTTTTTTTACTTTAATTTTCTTTCAATTTAGGCATAAAAACTTTTATCGCAGGAAGTAAATCCTCAAAAATTGGATTGTTTTTATTCTTCATAACCACTTCCAAAAACAACTTTAAACCTATTGCAAATTCTACTGATTGATTTTCATTTTCGAACGGATTTTTAGATTTTATCATTTCAATAATCTTAAAAATCTCATCATGATTCATAAAATCTAAAACGATTGGAGCCTGTAATGGTGCATCTTTGTCTAATAATTCGGTCTGTTCTAACGTTAATTTGTAGTGATTTCCTTTCTTTGTCATATATCTAATTTTTCCAAAAGTAACAGATTAGAATTATCAAAAATTAAAATGATTATTCGTTTAATTGATTGATTAAATCAATAATATTTATTCAAAAAAAGAGTCACATTTCTGCAACTCTCTTTTGTTATTTATCAACTCCTTGATTTACTTGCTTATGACGTTCATTCATTGCTTTCATTTCCGCCATAAATTCTTTGTCTGTCACAACTTTTCCCTTTGTTGGCAAAGTAATCACAATATCTTTATCTAAAATTTCGATTTCTTTCATTGTAAAAATAGCCTTGAACTCATCTTCTGACATTTCTGCTTTCACAATCAATCCTGGTAAATTTGCATAACGATAAGGACCATCTCTATAAGGTAAACTTGTTGTATACCACGCTATCACCTCTCTTCCTTCCTCATCTATTCCAACTGCTTTTGTCGCGTTATAACCTGCTATTTCTGTTTTTTCTTTTGTGATTTTCCATTGATAATCAAAGATTTTATCTTTAATCAAAAAGGTTTTCACTCCAAAATCTTTCACATTATAAAATTCGTTTTTTTCATAATCTTTATATTGTGGATTTGCTTCTGCAGCAATAATCATCTGCGCAATAGAATTGTCATTGGATTGATTATTATCAATTTTAATTTCAGGTTTGAAAGAAGACATTTTACCATTACTCTCCAATACAAATTTCACCGAAATTCCGCGATCTATTTCACTTTTGAAACTCGCTTGATACGCAGCAGGGATACTACTTTTGATCTTATCGAAATCTAAAATAAAATCTGTGTTGTAGATTACTTTTATGTTCTCCTTTTTGGCTTGTGCAAAAGAAATAATACACGAAATAGTTGTAAAACATACCGAAAATATAAGTTTTTTCATGTTATAATAATTTATGGTTTTGTTATTCTCAAAAGTAAAGAAACAAAGAAAATGAATTTGTTAAACATGACACAATAAATTATATCATATTCATAAAATATAATTTGAAAATTTAACAATTTCCTAAAATTGAGAATCATATAAATTGAAGGAATAAATATTACTTTTAAAAATATATTCACAACCAAAATTTATGAAATTACAAAAAGGAATTACAGGTTTTGACACCACTCCTAATTATACAACAGAAGATTTAGAGAAAATTCTGAAAGGAATTAAATATCCATTTACCAAGACAGAAGTTGTTCTGAAAATGAATGATTCTTCTAACTTTTATCAAATTAAAATTAATTATCAAAAGACAAAACAAGATTTTTATTTGATAGTAAATTCTACTTATTTAATCTTTGCTTGTGTAGAAAAAAATAGATGCTTCGATTTGAAATTTATTGACTTTCCTATTGAATTAATTTCACAATTAAAATCAGAGGTAAACTCCAGTTTAATCCTTCTAAATCCAAAAGAATTAAACAAAAAAGTAGACGTTTCTGATTTAGAATTATTAGGTGAATCAGAAATTAAACAGATCAATTATTGGAAAAGTAAAACACTGGGAGAGATTGTTTTCAATTGTTTTGATTAAACTTTTCGTTTAATAATTTTCTTACGTTTTCTTTTCTTAAAAATAATTCGAATTAGACGATAACCATATGTTACCTTTTTATTTTTTGTGATAATAGGAAATGCCATTGTGCACATCAACGAAATGCAAGCCGTTGTACCTAATGCACCTCCATAACCATTGAAAATTTTGCTCGTATAATGCAATAAAACTGCAAATAAAATTGGAGAAAAAACTAACGAAAAATAACTGATATTTATGGTTGATGATACCATTCCAATGAAAGTTCCGCCAATTACATACAACGGAATATTTTTGGTATAAAACTCTGGTAAAATTGTTGGAAAAAAATAGAAAAATCCACCGACAATCATTGCAATCATTGCAGAGGCACGAACTGGACCTTGTTTGAAACGAATATTTAATTCATACGTTGTTAATGAAGCTATTATTGAACACATCATTAATATTAAAAATTCAATAATCATTAGCCCGCAATTAATTTAAACAACAACATACTTAACAAAACACCTATAAATGCTAACGTTCCCAGCTTTCCTCCCACACCAACAAATAACGATTTTGTAGCAAAAAACAACAAGGCTGTAAAAACTCCTGCCGTAATAATCATCCAATAAACATACTGAAAATCAAGCGAAGTCATTCCAATGAAAGCGCCACAATAAATAGGTCCAGCAATTTGTTTTAGATATTCTGAACGAGGATTAAACTTCGTTAAAAAAGAACCTAAAGTTCCGATAATTCCAGCTGAAAAAACGCCTCCTAAACCAAGTTGATTATTGATTAAATACGTTATAATTGCCGCTATAGGAATCCATAAAACTAATGTTTTTCGATCAAATGAATATTCGTGATGATGTAACGGGAATTTGCGGTAAACAATTAACAACAAAGCACAAATCGCAACAATAATATATGGCACAACATAATGTTCTATCCGCTCATTCATTATCGCAAATAGAAACAAAAACTGAATTACAAAAATAATCAGTATGGTGACAAATTTTATGATGCGTTTGGTTTGCACAATTATTTTTTGAAGTTGCAAAGTTAGTGACTCGTTCTAACAAAATAGAATAATTTTTATCAGTAAAGTTGTAAAAATTTCTTAAACTTAAGAACAATATGAAAACACTAGAAAATTTAAAATATCCGATTGGAAAATTTGAAATTCCAGCATCATTTAATAAAGAATCTATTGAACAATGGATTTCAACAATTCGTGAATTTCCACAAAAAATTCAGAATGAAATTACCTCTCTTTCAGAAGCTGAATTAGAACAGCAATATCGTCCAGAAGGCTGGACAATTAGACAAGTTGTGCATCATTGTGCAGATAGCCATATGAATAGCTTTATTCGTTTTAAACTAGCTTTAACCGAAGATGTTCCGACAATAAAACCTTACGAGGAAAATATTTGGGCTGAATTAGAAGATTCTAAAAATCTTGAAGTCAACATTTCAGTCAATTTGCTATTTGCGCTGCATCAACGTTGGGTTGTTTTGTTAAATTCGTTTGTTGAAAGCGATTGGGAGAAAAAATTTCGTCATCCGGAAACAAATCAATTGATTGATTTAAAAACAAATCTTGCGATTTATGCTTGGCATTGCAATCATCATTTAGCGCATATAAAGCAAGCTAAGAAAAGTTAATGTATCTTTGCACAACATTTTGTAACCAATGAAATACATCAATTATTTTCTATTATTTTTATCTACAATCATTAGTATTTTTCTATTTTTTGTAAGCGCGAATCAAATTGAACTTGTTCCGAATAAAAATGAAGGTTATAAAGGTGAACAAATTATGCTGATTGAAAAATCGAATGATATACGTTTTGTGAAAAATATAGCTGAAACTTCGGTGGAAAAATATGATGTACTATACAATCAATTATCAGATTTTGCAGCAAAAATGAATACGTGGATTATTTTATTATTCATCCTTCAACTTGCAATGGGCGTACTTTTCTTTCTACAATTTCGAAAAAATAAAATAAAAAATCTCAAGTCAATACAAGATTAACTTGAGATTATATTGACTTAAACTATCACAAAAAATAAGTCATTCTACCTAAAAAAATATCTATTCCTCAATTAATTCAGCTGAAAAACCAACTTCCTCAATTGTATCAATAATTTCTTCGTCTGTTGCTTGATTAATTTTTACAGACAAAACTTTATCAGGATTATCGGTATCAACTTCCCAAGCTTCTAAACCATCTAACTTATCCAAAAAAGGTTTCACTTTGCTCACGCAACCACTACAATTTATATTTGTTTTGAATTTTAATTCTTTTGTTTCCATAATTCATTGATTTTTGTATTACAAATTTCGCAAGAATTGGTACAAAATCATTTACAAGATTTCGCTAAATAGTTATATGATTTCTGTACTTATTAATCGTTTTGAGCTACTTTTGCATTCAAACAAAACAATTTCAATTTCTTTACAAATGAGTCAACAAAATGACCAAAATATTGTCTTAGCTATCGACGAAAAACCGAAGTTAGGACAAGGTATATTATTAAGTATACAGCATCTTTTTGCGATGTTTGGCGCAACAGTTTTAGTACCTGCTTTGACTGGAATGTCTCCAGCAATTGCATTAATTTCGAGCGGAATCGGAACTTTAGTTTTCATCTTAATTACGCGAGGAAAAGTCCCTTCTTACCTTGGTTCTTCATTTGCTTTTATCAATCCAATTATCGCGATGAAAGCTTTAGAAGCAAACCCAGAAAGTGAAATTGCAACGGGTAGTTTCTTGGTAGGTAGTTTTTTAGTAGGAGTTACCTATTCATTGGTCGCACTATTTATCGCAACAGCAGGAACAAAATGGTTAATGAAACTTTTACCTCCTATTGTTGTTGGTCCAGTAATTATGGTAATTGGTCTGGGATTAGCTTCTACAGCAATTAAAATGGTGACAAATAATCCTTCAGGCGAATATGATTTAACCTATGTTACAATTGGTTTTGTTACCTTAATTATCACGATAATTACAGCAATTTTCAGTAAAGGTTTTTTGAGTGTAATTCCAGTTTTGGTCGGAATTATTGGTGGATATCTTTTTGCAATTACAATGGGAGTTGTCGACCTAAATCCTGTTATAGAAGCTAAATGGTTTATGATTCCAGATTTTACCATTCCTTTTGTAGATTACACACCAACTTTGTCTTGGTATGTTATTTTCTTAATGATTCCGGTTGCAATTGTACCAATCGCAGAACATATCGGGCATCAATTAGTTTTGAGTAAAGTCGTGAACAAAGACTTAATCGAAGATCCAGGTCTTGATAAATCGAT
>NZ_JAOCHX010000056.1:0-17652 GCF_029843245.1 Empedobacter sp. GD03739
GATTACGACCTAAACTATCTATTTTCAGATTAATCGCTGCATCTGTAATAAATAATTCATTAAAATTATTTTATCATCAAACAACGTTTTGACATCTACACCAAGTGCAATTTCTTTCGCAGAGATTAAATTTTCGGTTTGATATGGCGTAGAACCTTTGATTGAAGAATCCGTTAGGGTAACCGTTAGCTTAGGAAAATGATTGAAAAACGAAATATCCAAATCCTTGAATTCAATTTCAGTTTTCACATAATTTTCAGCAATACTTTTTATCCCTTCATTAATTTGATCCTTAAAAAAATAAGGCGAAACATACAAAACTAATATAATTCCTCCCAAAGAAAATCCAGTAATCTTAATTACCTTCATTAATTTTGAGAGAACTGTTTTTTTCTTCTTCATAATCATAAAATCGGTTGAACAAAGTAACTGAGAATATAAATTAATCGAAAACAATACGATATTTATTTACCGCAACATTTATCATGTTGACCTCAATTATTTTGCATAAAAAAAGCCAAACATTTCTGTTTGGCTTCTTGTGACCTGGCTGGGGCTCGAACCCAGGACCCCAACATTAAAAGTGTTGTGCTCTACCAACTGAGCTACCAGGTCTCCATTTTGGAGTTGTTATTGTTTTTAGACTTCTCAATAACTAGAAGTTTGTGACCTGGCTGGGGCTCGAACCCAGGACCCCAACATTAAAAGTGTTGTGCTCTACCAACTGAGCTACCAGGTCTCCATTTTGGAGTTGTTACTGTTTTTAGACTTCTCAATAACTAGAAGTTTGTGACCTGGCTGGGGCTCGAACCCAGGACCCCAACATTAAAAGTGTTGTGCTCTACCAACTGAGCTACCAGGTCTCCGTTTTTTCGGACTGCAAATATACGATTATATCTGAGTTTACAAAACGAAAGACGTTTTTATTTTTTTATATAAAAAAGAACGTTTTGACTAAGTGACCTGGCTGGGGCTCGAACCCAGGACCCCAACATTAAAAGTGTTGTGCTCTACCAACTGAGCTACCAGGTCGGTTTCTTAAATCGAGTGCAAATATAGGGCGTTTAATACTAATTTAACAAACGTTTTGTGAAGTTTTTTACAATTTATTAATTAATCATTTCGGTTTTAAGAACTTAAATTTAGATAAATTTTTAGTTTTTTTTTGAAAGATAGAATTTCGGATAAGAAAACTGAAAAAATAAGCCATAGAAACATCATTTTATATATTTGATAAATGATTTATATACTATATTTGTCATCCAGCAAATCTAAATCTATGTGAACCGAAATTATTTTCGGAACGCTATTTAAAGATTGAAATTTTAGAATGAAGAAGAATATACTATATATTATTATTGCTTTGTTTTCGATAGTGTCGTGTAAAAAATCTGACAACCCAGAGGCAGACGTACCCGATTCTGAATATGCAAACAATTGTAATCAGGAAACAAAAGATGCACATTTGTCTAATTTTGCATTGAAAGAATTAAAGGAATTAATAAAAGATCAACCACAGATTATTCATCAAAAATTGAATGATCGTTGTTTCAAGGTTTCTAAACTTGGAAAAAATTTATACATTCAAAATTCAGATCGTTTAGATTCTTTGAAGATTAAAAACAATAATCAAGGAACGATGTTTTTGAATAAAATAACAGCAATACAGGTTTCACAAGAGATTGTTTATAAATTAACATATTCTTTTCCTATTAAATTCTTGAATCAATATAGAGCAGAAATCAAAAAAGATGCGCCAAAATCTAAATATCATCATTCAAATTCAATCGTTACTAACGAAGATTATCAAGTAACTTATAATGTGGAACGTTATGATGCAAGACGTTTGGAGAATACGTATTCATATCAAATTGATACGTTTGATGGATATGCGAGATTAACTATTTTTTATTCAGAAGACTTACCAGTAGACTAATCATGATTATTTCTTTAGTAGGATATATGGGTAGCGGAAAATCGACTACCGGAAAAGATTTAGCCAAAGCATTGGGTTTCGAATTTATTGATCTTGATGATTTTATCGAACAAAAATATCAAACAAAAATTAGTGAGATTTTTGAAAAAGAAGGCGAATTAGGTTTTCGTAAAAAAGAACGAGAAGCCTTAAAAGAAGTTCTGACTTCAACAAACATTGTGCTTTCTTTAGGCGGTGGAACTCCTGTTTATTTCGATAATATGAATGAAATTGCCAACAATTCAATTTCATTTTTTATGCGTGTACAATTACCACAATTGGTGAAACGATTAGAAAATAAAAAAGAAACTCGACCTTTAATTGCTCATCTTTCTAATGAAGAAATGATGGAGTTTATTGCGAAACATTTATTTGAACGCAATCAATATTATGAAAAGGCAAAATATACAATCAGTATTTCGAACCAAAGTACATTAGAGATTTTGGACGAAATTATGAAACATCTTAAAAAGGAGAAGATTTGGAATTAATCCAAATCTTCTCCTTTTATAATGATACCTTCAGTATCTTCTCCACCCTCTTCTAAATAATCATCCAAATCTCGGCGATCTTTTTTCGTTGGTCGACCTTCTCCTCTTTCACGATAATAATCTTGCGAAAGCTTTCGAAGCTCTAAAACTTCATATTCTTCTTTTGGCGTTGTATCCACAATATGCAAGGTTAACAATTTAGCTCCAATTCTATTATTTGGCACTTGCAATACTTTAAAAGATAAATTTATTTGATCTTTTCTCACCTCAATCGCATCACCTGGGATTATATCTCGCGACGCTTTTGCTACATCTCCATTTACTTTTACACGATTTTTTTTAACCGCATCAGCCGCTAAAGATCTCGTTTTATAATATCTAACACTCCAAAGAAATTTATCTAATCTCATTTAAAACTGAATATTTGTTAGGTTAAACTAATATTTTTTCTAAATTCGCAATATAAATCGAAATAACATGATAAAGAAATTCTTCGTTACTTTAATTGCATGTTCTGCTGTTTTAGTAGGATGTAATAATGATGATGATAATGGTGTAAATAAAGAAACTAAAATTCCAGTTGAAGAACGTAATGCTTTAGATGATGAAGCGATTCAACAATATATGGAAGATTTTTACTTCAATCCTAAAAATGGAAAACTTACAAAGTTCGATACTATCAAAGGAAACGATGATGATGCCTATCCAACATTAAAAAGTTTAGCAAAACAAGATAACTTAGGAATTTGGTATGCCGAAAATCCAAATCATAAAGGAACAGGAGAATCTATTGTTTCTAATGATAGTACATCTATTTATCTAAGTTCTATTTCAACATATTTTGTTGCAACAAATAGTACAGACTACAAAAGAAAATATGGTTATTTGGGTCAGTTTTATTATTCAAGTATAAATACTGGAGATGGTTCTGCTACACAAGATCCAACTTTTTATTACTACATTCCTACTGAAACTGAAGCTAAAAATGGAGTAAAAAGAGAACATGTCGAATTGAAAAATTTCGCAGAAGGGCTTAAACACTTTAAATCTACAAACCGTTCTACAAATGATTTGTATAACTTTCAAGGTGTAATTATTTTACCTTCTCGTTTAGCTTATGCAAGAAACAAATATTACGTTCAAAGTACAGGGTTAACTGAATATTCAACATACAGAGACGCAACTATAATTTTCAATTTCGAATTACCTAAAATCGAGAAAAGAACAACAAAATAATTATCTTCAAAACAAGATAATCTTACAAAAACCATCTACATTGATGGTTTTTTTTTATCTTTAAATTTCAAAATGTATTAGAATTAAACCTAAAAAATGAGTATAATAAAATCTATTATCGATAACGATTTCTATAAATTCACCATGCAATTTGGCGTTACAAAATTGTATCCAGATGTAATGGCGCGCTATAAATTCATTAACCGTGGTGAACATCAATTTCCTGAAGGTTTTGCAGAAGAATTGCAAAAAGAAATCAATGCAATGGCTTCACTTGCTTTAACCAAAGACGAAAAAGACTTTTTCACAACAAATTGCCCTTATTTGAGTCCTGCTTATTTAGACTTTTTGCAAGGTTATCGTTATGATCCAAATGAAGTAAAAATCGCTCAAAATGGTGCTGATGTAGAAGTTCACGTAGAAGGATATTGGTACCGCACAATTCTATGGGAGGTTCCAATTCTTTGCTTAATTAGTGAAGTTTTTTACAAATTAACTAATGCAAAACGCATCACAAACGAAGAAATCACAAAACGTACAAGCGATAAAGTTGATTTATACAATCGTCTTGGCGTTACAGTTGCGGAATTTGGTACCCGTCGTCGTCACAGTTACGAAGTTCATGATGTCGTAATGAAAGAATTAACAAACCATAAAGGAAAAAGCTTTGTTGGAACTTCGAATGTTCACTTTGCGCATAAATATGGTGTAAAACCAATTGGAACACACGCTCACGAATGGTTTATGTTTCATGGTGCACGTTACGGATTCAAAATTGCGAATTCAATCAGTTTAGATCGTTGGGTAAAAGTTTATTATGGTGATTTAGGAATTGCTTTGACAGATACGTATACGTCGGATGTTTTCTTTGGACAATTTGATAAAAAACTATCTAAATTATTTGATGGCGTTCGCCACGATTCTGGAGATCCAATTGAATTTGGAGAAAAAACAATTGCGCATTACGAAAAAATGGGCATCAATCCTTTATTCAAAACGATTATTTTCTCGGATGGATTAAATTCAGAAAAAGTGGAAATGATTACAAAAGCTTTCAAAGGAAGAATTGGATTATCATTTGGAATTGGAACGAACTTAACAAATGACACTGATTTAAAACCTATGAATATCGTGATGAAATTAACCGAAATTTCTTCGATAGATATAAAATGGACTGGTGTTGTAAAACTTTCGGACGAAAAAAATAAACACACAGGAACTCCACGTATGATTGCTCTTGCAAAAGAAATGTTAGATTTAGATGATATTCCATCACATGATGCGCCAGAAAATGATTAAGAATATTCTTTAAAATAAAAAATGGAACTCAATATTGAGTTCCATTTTTGTTATCATTTAATATAATGAAAGATTATTTATTCATTAAATCTTCGATTTCTTCTGCTTCTAACGGAATATTTTGCATCAAGTTGAAAGGCTTTCCTTCTTTTTGAATTACATAATCATCTTCCAAACGAATTCCAAAACCTTCTGCAGGAATATAGAATCCTGGCTCGTTTGTGAAAACCATTCCAGCCACAAAATCATCAGTCAATAAACCATAATCATGTGTATCTAATCCCATGTGATGAGACGTTCCGTGCATCATATATTTTTTGTAAGCTGGCCAAGCTGGATCTTCGTTTTGTACATCTGCTTTATCCAACAAACCTAGACCTAACAATTCAGAAGTATAAACTTTCCCTAATTCTTCGTGGTATTTGTACCAATTATTTCCAGGAACTAACATCGTTTCTGCTTCTTTTTTACAACGTAAAACTGCATCATAAACTTCGCGTTGACGTTTTGTATATTTTCCATTAACCGGAATTGTACGTGACATATCTGATGAATAATTTGCATATTCTGCAGCAACATCAAACAAAATCAAATCACCATCTTTACATTCTTGATTATTTTGAATATAGTGTAACACATTCGCATTATTTCCAGACGCAATAATTGGCGTGTATGCAAAACCTTTCGAACGATTACGAAGAAATTCGTGAACAAACTCAGCTTCGATTTCGAATTCCCAAACTCCAGGTTTTACGAAATTTAAAATACGACGGAAACCTTTTTCTGTGATATTACACGCTTGTTGAATCAATTGAATTTCTTCTGGTTCTTTTACAGAACGTAAACGTTGCAAAATAGGATTTGAACGTAAATAACTATGTCCAGGATAATCTGCTTTCAATT
Source organism: Empedobacter sp. GD03739 (assembly GCF_029843245.1). Classification (NCBI taxonomy): domain Bacteria; kingdom Pseudomonadati; phylum Bacteroidota; class Flavobacteriia; order Flavobacteriales; family Weeksellaceae; genus Empedobacter; species Empedobacter sp. GD03739. The sequence continues at coordinate 5,905 of NZ_JAOCHX010000056.1, forward strand.
GTTTTACAAAACGATCTTCGCGCGTTTCTACTTGTGGCGCTTCCGTTACACGATAATGTTCGTTTTTGTTCACATAAACATTATCTGCTTCTACCATCAATTTGCGCAAAACATTTGGTAAATCTTGTAACCAAAGTACAGTTTTGATTCCAGAAACTTCTGTTGCTTGAGCTTTTGATAATTTTTCTCCTTCCCAAACTGCAATATGATCGTTTGTTTCGCGAACAAATAATACTTCTTTGTATTTTGGATCGTAAGCATCAGGAAAAATTAATAAGATAGATTCTTCTTGATCTACTCCAGATAAATAAAAAATATCACGATGTTGTGCAAATGGTAACGTAGAATCTGAAGAAATTGGATAAATATCGTTAGAATTGAAAATAGCAAGAGAACGAGGTTTCATTGCTTTTACAAATTTCGCTCTGTTCTTTACGAATAACTCGCTTGGAATAGGATTGTATTTTGTTGTCATAAAATTTTACATTAATTATTATGACCAAATTTAAGAAGATGTTTTTAGAAAAAAAAGGAAAACCCTCGCAGAAACGAGGGTTTTAACCTTAACCAACCTAAACCTATGAAAAAGCCATTAGCCTTTTATGTTGACAAATGTAAGCTACTTTTTTTAAACTGCAAATTTTTTTTAAAAAAAGTCAATATTTTTTTAACGTCAATATGATAAAACGATAATATTCAACAAATAAGCTATCTATAAAAAATCAATAATTATTCATTTGCGATATTCAAATAATTATTCTTATATTTGCACCTCGAATTTTAGTATAAATAATAACTTAAAAGAAGTTAAAAATGACACATTACGAAACTGTTTTCATTTTGACTCCCGTTCTATCTGATTCTCAGGTAGAGGAAGCAGTTAATAAATTCAATGACTTTGTTACTGCTAACGGTGGTGAAATCGTAGCAAAAGAGAACTGGGGCTTAAAAAAATTAGCTTACCCAATTCAAAACAAAAGAAATGGATTCTACCACTTAGTAGAATTTAAATCAGACAATAACGAGTTAGTTTCTCAATTAGAAGTTGCTTACAAACGTGATGAGCGTGTAATCCGTTTCTTAACTGTGAAATTAGACAAACACGGTATGGACTGGGCAGAAAAACGTAGAACAAAATTAAAGTCTAACTCTAACAAATAAGCAAAGCTATGGCAATTGACGATTTAGCAAAAAAAGCAGCTGGAGGTAGCGAATCAGAAATCCGTTATTTATCTCCTTTAGATATCGAAACACAATCAAACTCAAAATATTGTCGTTTCAAAAAATTTGGAATCAAATACGTTGACTATAAAGACGCTGATTTCTTAATTCAATTCGTGAATGAGCAAGGTAAAATTTTACCTCGTCGTTACACAGGAACATCTTTAAAATACCAAAGAAAAGTTTCTAAAGCGATCAAAAGAGCTCGTCACTTAGCATTAATGCCATTTATTGGTGATCAATTAAAATAATAACCTAAATATTAAAATATCATGAACGTAATTTTAAGACAAGATGTAGAAGGTTTAGGTTTTGAATTTGAAGTTGTTTCAGTAAAACCTGGATACGCACGTAACTTCTTAATCCCTCGTGGATTAGCATCAGTTGCAACTCCAAATAACGTAAAAGCATTAAACGAAGTTTTAGAAGCTCGTAAAGCAGAAGAAGCTACATTAATCGCTGCAGCAAAAGAAAAAGCAGCTAAATTAGATGGTTTAGTTGTTAAAATCGACGCTAAAGTTGGTTCTGGAGACAAATTATTTGGATCTATCAACAATGCAGATTTAGCAGAAGCTTTAGTAAAAGCTGGTGTTGAAATCGAGAAGAAAAACATTAGAATCCCTGGAAATACTATCAAACGTTTAGGAAAATACGAAGCTAAAGTTCGTTTCCACAGAGATGTTGAAGTAGATTTCGGATTTGAAATTGTACCAGATGCTGCATCTATCAAAGCTGCTGAAGAAGCTGCTAAAACTAGAGCAGAATTAGCTAAATTAGATGCTCAAAAAGCAGCTAATGCTACTAAAGAAGAAGGTTCTTTCTTCAACTATGATAACCCTATTTACGCTAACGACAAGAAAGCAAAAAAAGAGGAAGTATCTGAAGAAGTTGTTACAGAAGAAACTCCATCTACAGAAGAATAATTATTATTCAACTATATATAAAAAAACCTCGCAGTTTGCGAGGTTTTTTTATGCTTTTATTTTAGATAATCTAACGTATTTACTTCTTTAAACTTTGGCGAACGTCGTAAGAAATCTTTAAAGAAAGCCGTATGTGTAGCTCCCATTAATACAAAAATACGATCGTCTTTTGTAATCGGCACATTGTTCATATTTGAGAACATGGCTAAATTTCTATGATAATATTTCGCCGCTTGTTCTGCTCCTACTGGATATTTTTTGTATGAAACCGTCGTTAACATATCCGCATTAACTGCAACAGAAAAATCTAAAAATTCTGGTTGATTATAGTACTGCAATAACTCTTTTAATTTTACATCTTTTTTTGTTACTCCATTTTTCGATTCATTATTTCGGAACATTTCAATGTATCTTTTGAATGTAATCGAATCATCTTGCTCTTTCAACAAATCACCAAGCATATAAAGATAATCTTCTTGATAATTAATTCCGTAAATTTTCTTCGATCCGCTTAGTCTCCCAACTTCATAAGCCAATAACTCAACTTCGTTTGGATTTTCAAACTTCATTTTAGGATTAAGTAAATAATCTTGAAAAAGTTTATTCAACACTTTATTGCGAGAAGGATTTTGTTCAACTAAAATAATTGTAGGTTTAAAAGCCGCAATCTGCTTTGCTATTTCATGTATTTGACGAACATTATCTTGGTTATTCTCATCAAATTCAGTCGTACTTGCATCTGGAGTATATCCCATGTGAAAAGTTCCCATATTAAGAACTGGAATAGCATCATCAAATTTTGTTTGAAATTGATATTTTGTTTGAGCAGATAAATTCATAGTACCAATAAATGTAGCAATTGCAATAAATAAGTTTTTCATTTGAGTTAATTTTTAATTATGATTCAAATTTCTATGATTCTGAAAAAATTGACTTTTATTTATCGACTAACCCATTTGAATAATCGACGAATCACTTCACTTTTATGTAGAAAAGAATCTAATTTTACAAAAAACAAAAACAATGGAAGATGATAAAAAAAATTTAAGCTTCTCAAATCAAAAAAGCGTATTTATACTTTTAGGTTTTTGGGTTATTTACATTCTGTTTGATTACATAACAATTGGATTAGTTAATCTAACTAACGGAAATTCATTTTTTAAATCAATTACATTATTTGCATCAACAATGTATATTGTTCAGTTAATTACAATTTTTATTATCTATTTTTTTATTGCCCCCTATTTTCTTAAAAAAATCAATTGGAAATCGATATTATTCTCTATAGTATGTTCCTTTACAACATTCATTATTGTTCGTTATTTTATTGAGCAAATTATTACAGATTTTTTGTTCCATAAAGTCAATTATTTTGAAGGAACAACGATTAGTTTTTACATTTACGACAATTTACATTATGGTTCTTTTATCGTTTTTTCGTCACTTTTTTTATGGATGACATTTCATTCAATCCATACACTAAAACAAAATAACATCATTGAAAAAGAGAAAAAAGAAGCTGAAATTAATTTTTTAAAATCTCAAATAAATCCTCATTTTTTGTTTAATACACTCAATAATATTTATAGTTTGGTGAGTGTAAATTCTCCTCATTCGTTAAAAGCAATCGAAAATTTGAGTGCAATTATGCGTTTTACAACCTACGAAACCAATAAAGATAAAATTGAAATTGAACGAGAAATTGATTACATCAATCAATATTTAGATTTGGAGCAGATTCGTTATGGAGAAAAATTTTATGTCGAAAAAGAATTTTTGATTGAGAATTCTAAAAAATTAATTCATCCATATATTATTTCGCCTTTAATCGAAAATGCAATAAAACATGGTGTTGTAAAAGACATTAATCATCCAATTAAAATCAATTTAAAAACTAATTCTGAATACCTTGAGATTTCCGTTTCAAATAAAATTAATCAACATCAAAAAGATGAAACTTCAGGAATTGGATTAACGAATTTGAAAAAAAGATTGAATTATTATTTCGGAAATAATTATACTTTCGAAATTAAAAACGATTATGAAACCTTTCATATTTACTTAAAAATTCCATTAAATGACGAAAATTAAGTGTATTATTTTAGACGATGAACCTTTAGCTGTTGAATTATTGAAAAAACATGCTTCTGAAAATGAAAATTTAATTGTTTCACTTGCAACAACTGAAGTTTTTGAAGCAATTGATTTTCTCAAAAATAATAAAGTTGATCTTATTTTCACAGATATTCAAATGCCCGAATTGACTGGAATTCAGTTGATGAAAATCCTTGATCATTCTCAGAAATTCATTGTCACAACAGCTTATCAAGATTATGCTTTAGAAAGTTTTAATTTTCATGTGGTTGATTATTTATTGAAACCTATTACGAAAGAACGTTTTGATGCCTCTATAAAAAAATATGTTGATTTTTTTCAAACGACATCAACTAAAAATCAGTCGACTTATTTGTTTGTAAAAGCAAATGGAAAGCAAGTAAAAATTAATTTTTCAGATTTAATTTACATTGAAGGTTTGAAAGATTATATTCGAATTCATACCAAAACTGAAAAAATATTAGTCTTAGAAACCATGAAGTCTTTCGAAGAAAAATTACCAAATCATTTCAAAAGAATTCATCGTTCGTATATCATCAATCTTGATTTTTTAACTTCTATTGATGGAAATTCTGTTTATCTCAATCAGAAAATTTTACCAATTGGAGAAACTTATCGAAAAGAAATGAAGGATTTTGGTTAAGAATTATTAAGAACAAAAAATACTTGTCTTTTCGAGCTTGTCGAAAAATCTCAGATTCTTCATTTCGTTAACACTGCATTCAGAATGACAATAACAAAAAACTCCAACTTTAAAGGTTGGAGTTTTTTGTTTATATATTTCTTGTTCGTTGTATCAGCAACATATCAGCCAAAACCATCGCAGCTAAACTTTCTACAATAGGAACGGCTCTTGGAACAACACAAGGATCGTGACGACCTTTTCCATGCATTTCTACCATTTTGCCATCTGCATTCAACGTTGTTTGTTCTTGCATTAATGTCGCAACTGGCTTGAAAGCAACTTTAAAATAAATATCCATTCCATTTGAAACTCCACCTTGTATTCCTCCAGAATAATTGGTTCTTGTTGTTCCATCTTGGTTGAATTGATCATTCATTTCTGAACCTTTCATCGATGTAGAAGCAAAACCTTCGCCGTATTCAAAACCTTTTACGGCATTTATCGACATCATCGCCTGTCCTAAACGTGCATGCAATTTATCAAAAATTGGTTCACCTAAACCAACTGGCACATTTTGAATAACACAAGTTACTTCACCTCCAATTGTATCACCTTCTTTGCGAATTTCTTTGATACGATTAATCATTTTTTCTGCCATTTCTAGATCTGGACAACGAACTGCCGTTTCTTCAATTTTAGAAAAATCTAATGTAGAATAATCATTATCCAACTTCAACTCACCTACTCCGCTTACATAAGCTGTAATATTGATATTTGGAATCACATGTTTTGCAACAGCACCACCAACAACCCAATTAGCCGTTTCTCGCGCAGAAGTTCTTCCTCCACCTCTATGATCGCGAACACCATATTTGGTTTCGTATGTAAAATCGGCATGAGAAGGACGAAAAACGTCTTTTATATGATCGTAATCGTGAGATTTTTGATTATCATTCGGAATAATAAACCCGATAGAAGCACCTGTTGTTTTTCCTTCAAAAATACCTGAAAGAAATTGTACTGTATCTGGTTCTTTTCGTTGTGTCACAATTGCAGATTGTCCTGGTTTACGACGATCTAATTGCGCTTGTATCCAATCAAAATCTAATTCGATTCCACTTGGAACGCCATCAATTACACCTCCAATCGCTACACCATGACTTTCGCCAAAAGTTGAAATTTTAAATAGTCTTCCGAATGTATTCACAATAGTATATGTGTTTTTTGTTTTTATTTTTCGAATTGATAAATCACTGCATTAACATTCATTGTAGCTCCAACAGAAGCTAAAATAATTTTATCATTTGCGTGAAATTGATGAGGAGCTAATTCTCCTTTTTTGATTAAATCAAACATTGTAGGAACCGTTGCTACAGATGTATTTCCTAAGAATTGAACTGTCATTGGATCAATTTTTTCTGGTACAGCTACACCATATAATTTGTATAAACGCTCTATCATTGCATGATCCATTTTTGCATTTGCTTGGTGCAATAAAATTTTATCAATATCGGTAATTGATAAATTTGTTTCATCTAACAATTCTTTAATTGCTGGTGGAACATTTTTTAATACGAATTCGTAAACTTTACGACCTTTCATATTAATTGTTTTGATTGAACCTTTATAATCTGGATTTGCAGAACGTCCATTTGTCAAGTAAGCCAATTCATCACCTGTATAACTTAACGTTTCGTGATTGATGATTCCATATTTATAATCAGCTTCTTTCGCTTCCAAAACAACTGCTCCTGCTCCATCTGCAAAAATCATCGCAGAACGATCATGCGGATCTACAGCACGAGATAACGTATCAGAACCGATTACCAAAACTTTCTTTGCAATATTTGCTTGAATAAATTGATGTCCTAAAATCAATGATTCTATCCAACCTGGACAACCAAATGTCATATCATAAGGCTTACATTTTAGGTTTTTGATTCCTAAATTGTGTTTCACTTTTGCCGAAATTGACGGCATAATATCAATTTGATGACCAACAGGATCAATATCTCCAAAGTTATGCCCAACGATTATATAATCTAATTCTTCTGGATTAACGCCAGATTCTTCAATTGCTTTTTTAGCTGCAAAAGTTGCGATATCAGAATTTAATAAATCATCTTCTACATATCTTCTTTCTCTGATTTCTGTAATTTCCTCAAATTTACGCGTAATTTCTTCACCAGTTTTATCCAAACGATTTCCACTTTCGTCATAAAATTCGTGGTTAACAAAATCTTCGTTCGTAACAATTCTATTTGGTAAATAGTGTCCAGAACCTGTAATTACAGAGTTTATCATATTAATATTGTTCAATTTTAATAAAAAAATAATAGCGACAAAGTTACACATTTCATTAAAATAGTCATGAAAAATATGTAATAACTCATACCGAAATTAATAAAGTATAATTAATTTAGCAGCATGAAAAAAAATCCTTCATTAATTGGTCTTTTAATCGTCTGTGGATTAGCTGCTTTGATCGTTGTTATTTATAACACTTTTTTGAGCAAAAAAGATGGGTATGTGATTGACAATCCATCAAACAAAACCTTGACAATCAAAATTAACGATAAAGATTTTACAATTGCACCGCAACAAAATGCACGAGTAGACCTGAAAAAAGGAAAAGCGCATATCGTTTATAGTTTTAATAATAAAAATGTAGATACGGTTGTAGATATTACAAGAGCAAATGGTTTTATAAATCCTACACATCAAGAATATTATACATTTACACGACCTTATGGTGTTAGAAAAAACAAAGATTCTATCTTTTTATCAAACAACATTGCAATAGATAACAAGGTTTATCACGGAATTATCGAAAAATCTTCTCAATTATACATCGAAAACTTTTACTATAACATTGATCAGGATTATCCTAAAATGTTCATAAAAAGTGGCGGAAGCGAGAAAGCAACTGATTTATCGAAAATATTTAACAAAGAAGATTTTAAACAATTTTATTTCGAGAATTACGAATAAGATTTAGATTTTATAACTTTACAAAATGGCAAATCATCAACACGATGCAGTAACTCCTTACGAAGCATCAGATCTAAATAAAAAGAAACAAGTCGAGCAAATGTTCGATAATATTTCGCCAAAATACGATTTATTAAACCGTGTTTTATCAATGGGAATCGACATTCAATGGCGAAAAGATGTTATCAAAATGGTAAAAGCTTCTCAACCAAAAACGATTTTAGATATCGCGACTGGAACAGGAGATTTAGCGATTATGATGGGTAAAAATACCGATGCAAAAATTACTGGATTAGACTTATCTAACGGAATGTTGGAAGTTGGTCGCAAAAAAGTAAAAGAAGCTGGATTAGAAAATCGTATCGAAATGGTGCAAGGTGATTCGGAAAATTTACCTTTTCCTGATAACACTTTTGACTGTGTGACCGTTTCTTTTGGTGTTCGTAATTTTGAAAACTTAGAGAAAGGTTTAGCAGAAATTAATCGTGTTTTAAGACCAGGCGGAACTTTTGTTATTTTAGAATTTTCTTATCCTACAGCTTTCCCAATGAAACAATTGTATACGTTTTATTCTAAAAATATTTTACCTGCAATTGGTAAAATGGTTTCGAAAGATCAAAGTGCTTATACCTATTTACCAGATTCAGTTCGCGCTTTTCCACATGGAGAAGAAATGAAAAACATCCTGAAAAGTGTAAAATTTACACAACCTATTGATAAAAAACTTACTTTTGGTATTGCAAGCATTTATAAGAGCATAAAATAAATTTGCTTGTTATTCGTTGAAAGTCTATGAGAAAAAATCTAATCATCGCATTATCGTTAACTGTTGCTAGCATTGCAAATGCACAGTTTCGCCCTAATAATGACAGAAGCGAAAACAGAACTGAAACTGATCAGAAAAAATTTAGTTTTGGATATTTCTTGGGAACTAATATGATGAGTTACAAGATTGTTCCTAAAGCTCAAACTGATCCTGCCTTACCAGGAGGTTCTCAAATACCAGAAGATGATGGAGTAAATGAACACGGTTTGGTTTATTTGGATCAAGAAAGTAAAGCTGGTTTCTCTGTTGGATTAATCGCAAAAATGCGTGTGAATGATTATATTGATTTAAAATCAGAACCAGGATTGCATTTTGCTCAACGTATTTTACATTTCAATAATATAAAAGATCCAGTTACTGGAGAGACTTTAGCTGATCCTTCTAAAGTTATGCGCGAAGTAAAATCCACTTATGTTGAAATTCCGTTGTTACTTAACTTTCACGGAGATCGTTGGTTCAATACACGTCCATATATTCAAGGAGGTTTGGGTTATCTGATGAATTTACAATCAAACGAAAACAAAGAAGACGATAACGAAACTGGAGTTTTCAGAACTACAACGAATAATTTTAACTGGCAAGCAGAAATTGGTGTTGAAATTTATTTCAAACGATTTAAACTTACGCCAGCGCTAAAAGGAATGTTCTTTTTTAATAATGAAATTGTACCTGATAATGATGAACCTGGAAAACCTAAATACTGGACAGGAAGTTTGAATTCATTATCAACCAGAGCATTTGTTTTTTCTCTAAAATTTGAATAAAAATTAAAGTCATAATCATAAAATAATAAAAACCATAAATAAATAATCACATGAATTTTCAATTATCGGAAGAACAATTAATGATTCAAGAAGCTGCTCGTGATTTCGCTAAAGCCGAATTATTACCAGGAGTTATCGAACGCGACGAAACATCTACTTTCCCAACTGATGCAGTAAAAAAAATGGGAGAACTTGGATTCTTAGGTATGATGGTTGACCCAAAATACGGAGGATCTGGTTTAGATAGCGTTTCTTATGTCATTGCAATGGAAGAAATCGCTAAAGTTGATGCTTCTGCTGCTGTTGTCATGTCAGTTAACAACTCTTTGGTTTGTGCTGGTATGGAAAAATATTGTAACGAAGATCAAAAACAAAAATATTTAGTACCATTAGCTTCTGGTCAAGTGATTGGAGCATTTTGTTTATCTGAACCAGATGCTGGTTCTGATGCGACTTCTCAAAAAACTACTGCGGTAGATATGGGAGATTACTATTTATTAAATGGTACAAAAAACTGGATTACGAATGGTGGAACAGCTTCTACTTATTTAGTAATCGCTCAAACTGATCCAGAAAAAGGTCACAAAGGAATCAATGCTTTCATCGTAGAAAAAGGATGGGCAGGTTTCGAAATTGGACCAAAAGAACAAAAAATGGGAATCCGTGGTTCTGACACACATTCATTATTCTTTAATGATGTTAAAGTGCCAAAAGAAAACCGTATTGGTGAAGACGGATTTGGATTTGCTTTCGCAATGAATGTCTTAAACGGAGGACGTATTGGTATCGCTTCTCAAGCTTTAGGAATTGCACAAGGTGCTTATGAATTAGCGTTAGATTATGCAAAAATTCGTAAAGCCTTCAAAACAGAAATCATCAATCACCAAGCTGTTGCATTCAAATTAGCAGATATGGCAACTAATATTACAGCTGCTCGTATGTTATGTTTTAAAGCTGCGGTTGAGAAAGATGAGGGAAAAGACATTTCTATTTCTGGTGCAATGGCAAAACTATTTGCTTCTAAAACAGCGAACGAAGTTGCTTCAGAAGCCGTTCAAATTCATGGAGGAAATGGTTATGTTCGCGAGTATCATGTAGAACGTATGATGCGCGATGCAAAAATTACTCAGATTTACGAAGGAACATCAGAAATTCAAAAAATTGTAATTTCGAGAGGAATTGCTAAATAATTTTAAATAAATATAATTATTTTTTATCTTTATAAGACATCTGTTAATGACAGATGTCTTTTTTTATTTATTTAATCAAAAAACAATACGTCGTATATTTGTGGCGGAAAAAATATAAAGAAGATGAAAATTTTTAGATTCGGACCAAAAGGTCAGGAGAAATCAGGTGTAATCATCGATGAGAAAAAATTCGATGTTTCAGCATCAGGAATTATTTATGATGATGATTTTTTTGGAAATACAGAAAAACAAGAAACTTTACAAAAATATATCGAGCTTAACATTAACAGCTTGCCATTAGTTGAAGATGATGTACGTATTGGTACACCTTTAACTCGCCCAGGAAAAATTGTTTGTGTAGGTCTTAACTTTGATGATCACGTAAAAGAAACAGGTTTACAACAACAAGCAGAACCGATTATGTTTATCAAAGCTAATCAATCGTTTAACGGACCAGAAGACGGAATTATGCAACCAAATGGTTCTACAAAAATGGACTGGGAAACAGAACTTTGTATTATTATTGGTGAAAAAGCAAATAATGTAACGGAAGAAGAGGCAATGAATCACGTATATGGTTATGCCTTAATTAATGATATTTCTGAGCGTGCTTTCCAAACAGAACGTGGAGGAACTTGGGACAAAGGAAAAGGATGTGATACATTTGCACCTGTTGGACCTTTTATTGCAACAAAAGACGAAATCGAGGATGTAAATAATTTACGTGTTTGGTTAAAATTAAACGGAGAATTAATGCAAGATGGTAATACAAGTGATTTTATTTACCGCATTCCTAAATTAATTTCTTACCTATCTCAATTTATGTCTTTCTTACCTGGAGATATTATTTCTACAGGTTCACCTGCAGGATCAGGAATGGGAAAAACACCTCAAGTTTGGCTAAAACCAGGAGATGTTATCGAATATGGAATTGAAGGTTTAGGTTCTACAACTCAAACTATTTTACCTTTCTCAAGAGATTAAAATAAGATATCTTACAATTAAAAAAAACCGTACAATTTAAATTTTGAATTGCACGGTTTTTAAATTTTGTTTAGCATCATACTTAATTGATTAAACAATAAAACGAATA
>NZ_JAOCHX010000057.1:0-17603 GCF_029843245.1 Empedobacter sp. GD03739
AATTCTATTCTAAAATTATTGAAATCTGTTTGGGAAAAATGTCGTACAACGGGAAACGGCTTTGCGAAGGAGCGGAAAAGGAAGCACAAAAGTTCAGTTTAGCACTACAGTAGCATATGCCATTTTCTATTTGCTAAATTACAAAAAAGGAAATAAAAATGGCTTATGCGGTGATAGAATTACAAACGTTGAATTTTGCACTTAACCCGCTCTTTTGCAAAACCGATGTTATGCGACCGCCCTTTTTCATAGTTTCCTTATTAGTTCTTTAAAATATCCGTAATCTTTATCCACTAAAATTCTTCTGTCAAGATAGCAATTAAATTTTTCACAAGATGTTTCGGGTAATAAAGTACAACTAAAACAAGCTGAAAGATTCAAGTTTGCTACACCTTGTCCGTGTGTGTGGTAACAAATCGGGTCTGTTGCACAATCAATAGCACGAATCATTGCGGATTCAATTAGTTTTCCAATTTTATTGTCATCACAAATTGATGTTATTCCTCCGTAACTACCTTCTGAACCTGCAATTGTGTAAATCAAAACTCCGTTCATTTCAAGTTCATCGTCAATATAAAGTCGCTCTTGAATTGACGTTGATGGATAACCACACAAATATTCCAATTCTTTGATGATTAAATGTGAAAAAGTGTGTATCAAAACATATTTTGGATTTAACTCAAAATCATCATTAAAGTTGGATTCAAAGTGGTTTTGATTTCCGATAAGAATTTCTATTCGTTCTTTTATTTTAGGATTATTTTCAATCCAATTATTTAGAATTTCATTGTTAAATTCAAAGAAAATTCCTTCTCCAAAACTTTCAATTGCTGGTAAATATTTTGTTGTTTTACCAAAAGTTGAAGTAAACTTTTTTACGATGCTTTCCTTTGTTGTTTTTTCAGCATCTTCATCTTCCAAAATCAAACTTGATGGAAGTGGTTCTTGTCGTGTAAAAGAAGTCTGAACAGATGTGATTTTTATTTTATCCATTTTGAAAATGGACTTTATCAAATCATTTTGAAAAAACGAATTGTCAATTTTGCTGAAAATGAGTTTATCTTCAATTTTCTGAGGTTCAATTTTAGTTGTAATGAATTTGTATTCGTCAAATCTGTATTGATTTTCAGTTTTGGCAATTTCAAGTTCTCGTTCACTAAAATTATTGTCAATCAACTTTTGAATAATTGTGGAATCAATTTCTATGCTTTTATATCTTTTCAGATTCTTTGAAATTGTTTGTGCATTGCTTCCGTCTTCGTGCTCTTCTCTAATTAAATTGATTGAGTATTCATTTAACTCATCATTTGCAGGAATGAAAATACTTGATAAAATGTTTGGATAGTAAACGCTGTTACTTGAACGAATAACAGGTTTAAATAAAATGTCTGTTTCTTTTGTGTTTGGGATTAACTCTTGAATTTTTATTCTCAAATTAAACAAACCCGAAAGCGTTGTGAAGTTTAATTGCTCACCGTTTTTTCTTTTTGCAATTATCCAGATACCTTTTAAATCATCTAATTTGTCAGAGGTTTTATATTCAAAAATTGCATCTTCGGGAACTTGAACATTTGCAAGTGTAATTATATCTTCTTCACTTACAGTTTCATTGACTTCTTTTTTGTTATCTTTTTTCTTGTTAAGAAACATTGCCCATTTATCCCAAGGAATATCAGCAATTTCTCCATTCGGTGATGTTAAGACAAAACGCACTTGTTCTAAATCGTAAAACTTTCTTTTCTTTTCTCTGTTTTTGACATAACAGCAATAGCATTTAGGTGGATAAAAATTATCTTTGTGTTCCGAATTAACGTTATTTTCCCAATTGCTTTTCCAATGGTCAATCCTATCAAAACGGTTACAATTATTACAATAGAACCATTCAGGAAAATATTTTGCAGATAAAAAGGCAAATTGATTTTCGGGCTTAAAACCTTGTTTTAAATCATTAACAGGAATTTTCACCAAGTATTCTAATTCTTGAAAATATCTACTTAAACGGTTTTTAAAGCGTTTGTCAATAATGAAATTATGCTCTTCAAATTTTCCGTTTACGGATTGGAAAAATGGCCAATCATTAAAATTATCAATCAATATTGAACCGTCTCTTGTTTCTATAATAGAACCAACACCACCGTAAGAACTAATGGCTTTCCTTGTTTGTATTTGCTCAAATTGTCCCATTACTTGTTAATTATTTTTACAATGCTGTTCGTGTCTATTTCTCTCATTGACATCATTAAACTCCAATCATCTAAATCGGACATTTTTTTAATCAAAATTTTGTATGTCAAATCGCCTTCTTTTGTTGTCCATTTTTCGGATAAAACTTTTAATTTTTCTAAAGCGTAATCAAGTTGTTTTTGGTTTTTAATACGCTCTGAAATAAATGCTTCAAGTTCCTTATAATTTCCTGTAAAATTTTTTGCTCGTTTGTCGGGATATAATCCTTGTTTGTGTCTGACAAAACAAACCAATAAACTCGCTAAAACTTTGTCTAATGCAATTTCGGTAAATGGCGTAACACTTAACGGTTCAACGAACTTGTAATATGCGTTATTGAAAGGAACATAATTTTCAAAATACGATTTATCTCTTGAGCGGTTGGCATCCAATAAATTGATTACAATTCCTTTGTCTTTGCGTCCAACACGGCTTGATGCCTGAATATACTCTGCTACATTTTTAGGCTGTCCGTTCATCAACATTACATTCAAACGTCCAATGTCAATACCAACAGAAAACATATTAGAAGCTAAAACCAAATCGACCGAATTTTGAACGAAAGCAAAACCGTCTTTTGCGACCAAACTAAACGGCATTTCTAATTCATTTAATAGTTTTTTGATAGAATTACTTTCAATTCTACTCGTTAATTCTTTGGTTCTTCCAGCAAGTCCGAAATAATTAAATCCATACGCTTGTTTACTCAATTGGTGGCGATTATGCAGTAGTTTTAAGAAGTCTGAAATTTCCGCAGGAACTTTGTTATAAACTTTTCCAACATCTCGCAAACTGTTATAGAATGAAACAATCGTCCAAAAATTATTCTCTCTCTGTATTGCTTCTTCTTGTGTTAAATTTTCTTTTACTCTGTAATACTTGAACAATTCAATTCTTGCTAGAAGCAAATTCCCTAAAATTCGTATTTGCGAATTTAAAGCAGTTTTCCCTGTTGGCATAAAGCCAATATGTTTTCGTTTGCTTTCAGTAGAAACGTAAGAAAAGAAGTTGTCGTCATAAGTTACTCCCATTGGTGGAAAAACGTTCAATTTTCTGTTTCCATAAAGCATTGCAACTTGTTGCTCCGTATTTCTTGTTGTTGCTGTTGATGTGATAATTTTCGGTTTTCTTTTCCCTTTTGTAGAAAGTAATTCAACGATTGATTCATACAAACCCGTGATTGAACCCAAAGGACCACTCAACAAGTGTAATTCATCTTGTATAATTAAATCGGGTGGTAGTTTTTTATCATCTAATGAATTAAAAAGATGATGACCTTCTTCTCTATGTGAGAGCATTGCAAATTTATCAACGGTTGCAAAAAGTAATGTTGGTGGATTTTGATAAATTTTATCGTCTACAAAATAAATTGGCAATTCAGTACTAAAGGCACAATTTGAATTTAAACAATTGGTTGAAAATGTATTGTCGGTTGCTCTGTAACCTAAATCAAATTTTCCTGAATTGTTTTGAGAAACCAAATTGCAACCGCACCAAGAACAACTTGTAATTGGAAAAGTATTTGCTTTGCGATAATCTCCTGCTTTTTTATTATTCAGTTTGGTTATTTCGTCAAATGTTTTTTTGAATATAGTTTTAGCATCTTTATATGAGTTTGGTGTTGTTGAAGCACCGACCCACATTCCAATCGAAACTTTACTTTCTCCAAAAAAATACTCTTCGTTTGGCTTGAAAAATCTTCTCAAAAAGTCTAATGAAAGAATCAATTTTGTTGCACGTTCAAATTGCTGTGCAGTAAGCAAACGCAATGTATATCGCATTATTACAGAAACTCCGCCTGAATCTTTTCCGTGTAAAACTCTTCTGCTAATTATCGTGAATGCTGTAATTGCCAAATATGCTTCTGTTTTTCCTCCACCTGTAGGAAACCAAAGCAAATCAACAACGTTGTTTCTGTCGTTTGAATCTTCATTGATGATTGATTCAAGATTCAATAGGAAAAATGCTAATTGAAAAGGCCTGTAATTTGGTTTAAACGAATGATTTTTGAAAAAATCCAAATCATTGTATTTGAATTTTTTATCAATTTCAGATAGTTCAATTCCTTTCTTTCCAAATAAATCTTTGTTTGAGATTAGCATTTGGATATACATTGCTGTATTTGAAAGCAAAAATGACTTGAATGCAATTTCGTTTTCATTCAGAAAGTCTATATTCTTGATAAGCCTTTCGTATGTTTTGTTCTGCTTTTCTAAAATTGTATTTAAAGATTTTTTATAATCTCTTTCTGCATTTGTTTTTTCTTGTTCTATTATCCAAGTTTTATACTCTTGAGCAAATAGTTTCAATTTTTGAATGATTGTTGATTTATCTAAGTCAGTCCAAATTGAAAGTTTTTTTAATTCAGTAATATCTTTTAGATTTTCAGGAAAATCTTCTTTAAAAGCGTTGCTATAATTTTTAATATCAACTTCGGGTAAAAATGTAGTTTTTAATTCTGTTGGATTTTTATCATCATTCCAATTAACCGCACAACCGTGTCCGATAGCAAAAGAGTGTTCTTTTCTGTATTGAAAGTTGATTAAGTTTAATTCTTCATCAAATGGATTGGTTTCTGAAAGTTGTTTGTAGGGTAAAAACGTGACTCCCGAAATTGAAATTTCGCCTTGAAATATTGAATTTCTATTTAATTGCTCATTACTGAATGAAAATTTATTTTTCGGGTGGTTCAGTCGATTTGCCAACAAAATTTTTATGAATTTTCCGTAATTGGTTTCGTAAATTTTCTTGTAATAACACGTAACAACTGAATTGTCTTCTTGATTTTGGTCTAATGGATATTCTTTCGATTCATCAAAGTTTATTTCTGTTAGATTTAGTTCAACAACTTTAGGTTCTATTTTTACTCTTTTCCAAAGTCGTCCTAAAAGCAATTCTCCTTTTTTATATGCAACGCTGTCAAGTAACTCTGTTTGTTGTTCATTTTCTTTAAATCGACTTCTATAATTACGAACAGACAAACCGCCTTTGTCAAACTCTTCCTTGTTTAAGGACATTAGTCCGTTTTCATACTTAAAATATTTGGTTACTGAATTGTATGGGTTTTCAGAAAATTTTTTGAAGTCATCTTCTGAAATTTCTATTGTTGCAGATGTTGATTCTATTTGCGTGTATTTTGCATAACTGAAAGTAACAGTCAAAGTTTTAGCTTCTTTAGGAACGCAAAATGTCAAACCAAAGTTTGTTGGAAAATATTGATTGGCTTCGGAATATTCTTTTTCGGGTTCTATATTTTTACTTTTATCGATATCTTCATCAGAATTGTCATTTGTGACATCTGTTTCAGGTATTTCAGTTTCAATGTTATCATCTTCAATTTCTGCATTTGCATCGTGTGTTTCTTTTTCTCCAATAGAAGCTTCCATATCACGCTCGGGAAATAGAATTCCTGAATAATATCTGCTCAATGGATAATCTGAAATGATTTCGTTTTCATTGTCAGAAATAAAAACATCCGAACCGGGTCCAATCAAATTATCTTTAATTGTTTCCCGAAATATCAATCTTGGCTCGTCTATATAATTATTCATTTACCAAAGTCTTTTTAATTATGGTTTTTTCTTGAATTGTTTCTGTTAGTTTTTCTAAAATTTCAGTAGGTAATTTTTTTAGAGAATCGCTTTTTTCTTCCTTGTTAGAAGCAACATAATCTAATAAATCGTTACCCAAAATCTTTCCTGCTTGTTGCCTTATGGAATGGTCTTTTTTAGAATAAACTTTGAATTTATCAAATTCAGTTACGATTAAATCGCTTGAACGATTATTATTCAAACAAAAATCTCGAATAACTTCTAATGTTTTTACTCTTGGAAATCTTGTTGATGATTTTTCGTCCAAATACAACCGAAAAGTATTGTAATTTATTTTGAATGATGTAAACAAAGCATCGAATAACTTTTCGGTACTTTCAAATTTTGATGACAAATCTTTCAACGTTTGTTTCCAACTTTCAGAATACTTGTCAAATGAATCTAATAAATTTTCGGTATCGAAGATTCTTAGGATTTTTCTAAATTCTTCTTTACTATTGTTTTGGTAAAAACGAATAGTAGCATTTACATAGACTTCTCCAATTGTCGTTTTGATTTGTTCGTTATTTTCAATTAGAAAAACGCCTTTTGAAGAATCAAATTTATCTTTTGTCCCGTCACTAAATTCAATTTCATAAATTGCTTGTTCCTTTGGTAAATCAATAGTTTCATAAGGATTGTTTTTAAAACTATCACTATTCAAGTCAAAAGCAAAAATATCATCTAATTCTCGTTTTTTTATTTCTGATGAATGAATGAAGTTCGTTTTGAAAAATTCTAATCTGTCTTTGTGATTTAATCTTGTTTTTTCTTGATTTTGGTATGCCTGTACAACATTGTCAAAAGAAATTTCGTCTAAATTCTCGTAACAAAGAACTTCGCAATTACCTTTTATAGATTTAATTTTCGCATATAATTCAAGATTATTCAAATAAGGAACGATTACAATTCGGTTTTCCGAATTTTGTTGTTCGTCATTTATCCACTTGTCTAAATAGAGTTTTGAATTATCAATTCTTTTATCACTAATTAATCGAATGTTGTTTGTCCTTTCGTTTTTTATTTGATTAAAAATAGCATCATAGTTTTTCTTCTCTATAACAACATAAACTGGTTTA
The DNA here is from genome assembly GCF_029843245.1 of Empedobacter sp. GD03739. Classification (NCBI taxonomy): domain Bacteria; kingdom Pseudomonadati; phylum Bacteroidota; class Flavobacteriia; order Flavobacteriales; family Weeksellaceae; genus Empedobacter; species Empedobacter sp. GD03739. Next base: position 6,893 of record NZ_JAOCHX010000057.1, read on the forward strand.
TGACTGTTTTCTTTTGCTTTCCGCTTGATATAGTTCCATTTCAAATTTTCATTTTCCAATATGCTGGAAATTTTTGAAAACAAATTGAAAATACGGTCAGTAAATCCTTTAATTGTATCAGGATTGTAAATGTCTTTTTCGTAGAAAAGATTATTTAATTCCTCTGAAAAAGAATCACTTTGAAAATAATGATTTAATCGGTCTAAATATTCTTGATAAATTCCTTTTGACAGGTTAGTATTTACCAAAATCATTCTCAAAAAGAAATTAGTGTATTTCAAAATGAAAGCGAGGTTTACCTTGCTTTCAACTTTTATTTGATCAATTTCTTTTGAAAGTTCTATAAATGATGAATATAAGTTGCTGTTGTTTAATTTGACTTTTATCGTTTCATTCGGTGTTTCATTGTTTGCAATTTTCACTTCATCATTTGACCACCACCATTCTAAAAATTGATTTTCAGAACTTGGCTTATCTGTTCCTATTACAATTATGTTTTTGTATTTATCTCTGTATTTTTCTTGCAAAATAAAGTCAAAAGAATTTCTATATTTTGCATCCCCAATAATTATGATTTCGTCAAATTGTTGGTTTTCATTTAAAAGAAAATTTTGAGCAGAATTGAAATCATTGCAACATTCGACCAAATAGCTGAAAAATGGTAAATCATTACTGATTTTTCCATTTTTATTTGTATATCTTATCGGCAAAAATTTACTTTCTCTAAAAAATTGCTTTTCAGCAATTACCAAGGTTCTGCTTTTAAAATCTGTTATAAATGGAAAGTTTCTCCCAAAAACATTATGCAGAAAATTTATATAGTTATCAATGTTTTTTGAAGTATTTCTTCCATTTGATAGATTCGGATTTATTTTATAAAACTTATGACCACTAATTGTGAAATTTCCATCTCCTTCACTTTTTTTTGGGAATTTATATTTTAATGTTAAGCCAGAAGGTGTTTTTCTAATAACTTGAAATACTCTTTTTCTGCTGTGTGAATAAACTAAATCGTTTTTATCTAATGGTGGGTTTGATTTTTCATAATTAAAATAATTTTGGTAAAGTTTTATTAAGACAATAGAATGAAAAATAGAAGTAAAAAAGTTCTCACGATATTCATCTTCGGGGATGCTTATGAATAAGTCGTTTTTTTCAAAATTATCATTAAGAATATATTGATAAATCAAATGAAAATTTGCAAAATCAAAGATGTTGTATTTTTCAAAATCAGTTTCTCGTAAATTGATTTCGTCAGCGTAACATTCCTGTATTTCGGAATGGATTAGGTCTAAATAATCTTTGATTTTGTTTACCATTCAATGTCATTTGTTTTTTCTACGCTGTTCGTTTAGGGTGTCGCATAACGTTTTGGCGCTTGGCGAAGAAGCGGATTTCGAAGCACTAAACTGTCTGCTAGCACTGAACTTGATACGAAGCACAAAACTTCATTTAAGCACTGAAACCGCTTTTTTGCCAAACGCCTGTTAGCAGCCGTTTATCTGTCTGTCGTGTTGTCGTTTATCCAATTTATCAATTCACTACTTACTGTTGAGTTTCTGTAAAACCAATCTGTGCTTTGTATACGAAAGAAACGCCAGCCTGCTCTTTCTAAAATTAGTTGTCGGTTGATGTCGTCTTGGATTTTCACAATGCCTGAATGGTAGGTAAAGCCGTCACATTCTATTGCCAACTTTTTGTTGTTTTTGATAATACCAAAGTCAATACTGTATTTACCGACTTCAAATTGCGGAAACAAGCAGTCGCCCAATCCGTTGTCATATAGAAACCTGCAAACACTTTTTTCAAAGTCGCCAGAATTAGCGTCTGTCCTGTTTAGTAATGATTGCAGATTTATAGTTGTACTACCGTCTGTCCTTTTGTTCTGTCCAGTTGAATAATAGTCAATAAGTTTCTTTCTGTAACATTCGGGGTTCATTATTCCAACAGCATCAGGGTGAATACTGTGAACAACTACAGACTTTTCCTTTGCTCTACTAGCGGCAACATTAAATATCCGCATATATTCTTCTGTTGCTGCGGCTCTTGGTGGTCTTATCTCATTAGTTCGCTCATTAAAACTATGACTTGCTGTAATTGTTAGAAACATTATATCTCGTTCATCTCCTTGAAACTCTCTTGATGTTCCAATCAGTAATTCTAGTTTATCTTCATATTGCTTGATTAGTTCATTTTGTGAAATTTGTCTAATCAATAAAGTTTGGTGTTTGTTGTTTGAACTGTCTAATGTAAGAACTCCAATACTCGGCAACTCTTTTAAGTTGTCTTGTTGATAATTAAGAATATATTTTTCAATTTCTTCAACTACTTTCTGAACGATTAATGGTTTTTGTTCTTCAAGATAATTGTCTTCCACATAATGAATTTCAACAGGCTTGCCAAATCTATATTCGGTTGCAGTTTTAAGTGGAATAATGTCAGAATTATAAACGTATTGGTTTGAAAACCCTATAATCTCTGGCAAGCACCTAAAATGCTCGGTCAGCGTTACGATATTAGGATAGATGACGCCACTAATCGTGTAAATACTGTTGTTTTTGTTGTTCACGTCAAACTGCGTTTTGAACTTATGAGATATTAAGTATTTATCAAGAAGTTTATTTGTTCGTTCAATCGTGAAAATGCTTTTATCTGCAACAACAGAAGTTTGGTTTTCATCGCCAACGATTAGACTTTTTTTGCAACGAAAGATAAGATTAAGACTGCTTATGTCGCATTGGCTTGCTTCGTCAATAATCAGTAAATCAAATTGATTGGGCGAGGCATCAGGAAAAAAGGTTACGGCTGTTGCTTGTGGCATAATCCAAATTGGAACCGCACCTTTTGCAACTTGCATATTCATTATTGCCGAAGCAATATTTCGAGCCGTATTTTTTCCGTATCCTTTACCGATGTTGATTAGGTCGTTAAGCCACGCATTTAACGCTGCTTTTTGTGTGTCGCTTACATTTTTTGATTTATGATACCAAGTTTTGTAAGAAATAATATCTGCTGTTTGCTTTTCAATACTTCTTTTAACTGTTTGTAAATTGGAAAGCAATTTTTCTGAACCTTTTGTTTCGTTCGTTATTGCTTCAAGGAAGTTGTTTACTTTTAGAAAGAAAATATCTCTTTCGCAAGTTTCTTTGTTTAAAACAATCTGATTATCTGATTGACAAATATTTTTTATTGTATTTGCTGTTATCGGAATAATAGTAAAAACATTACGATACAATTTGTCAAACTCAAACGCTTGTACTTGTTTTTCTCTTTTACTTCTATATTCTGACAAATACATTTCATAAGAAGCTCTATCAACATTTTCAATTGCTTCTGCTATCTTGTAAATAGTAGGATATGGCTTCTCAAATGAAGTTAGTTTTAGCTTTGCTTCTTTAATAAAGCTGATTATATTTTTGTAATCAGAATAGAGTTTTATATTTTTCAAAAATGTTAGTTCAGCAATAAAATTTGATAAACTTAAAGAAACTTGCGGAAAGTCTTTAGATTTTAGTTCATTGTTGGAAGCAGAAATAGCATCGTGAAAATATACCGTAAAGTCAAGTTCTTTTATAGCTTCCTGAATATTGGTTTGCTTTGGAATAGCAAAACTATTCAGATAGTTATTGAACGTAATTGATAATTGTTTCAGGCATTTTCTTTTGTTTATTTCAATTTCAATTATGACTAATTGGTCAATATCGGTTACAGGATTGTAATTGACTTTGCAATCAAAAAAGCGCTTTAGGTTTTTGTCTAATAAACTTTTAGCAAGCCAACCTAATGTTTTACTATCTCCAAATTTTACAATCAGTTGGTTGATCTGTTGGTGCAAAATATCAGGGTCTGCATCGTCAATAGCTGATAAATCAAGTTGATATGAAAGTAATTTTTCATTTGCCGACTGCACTTGCTCTCTAAAAACTTCGCTTTGTTTAAGTAGGTTTTTTAGTAAACTAAGATTGAATTTATGATGTTTGAAAATAATATTTGGAATTTCCTGTGCTTGAAATTGCTCATAAAGTTTCTCAATGTTTTCAATTTCGGTTTTTAATTTTTCTGTATAGCCGTTTGGTTGAATTGAAACATAATCTGCAATATTGATTTTCTCTTTTATTTCAGAAAGTTGTATTTCAATTTTACGCAATTCATTTAGTTGGAGAAAACTGTCGTCTGAAAGAAAGTTGTAATTAACCAATGAAAACTCGTCTTGTTTAAGATTGTTTCCTATTAATGCAAGTGCCGATAAATTTTCTATCAATCCATTTGTTTCGGTTGTGTGAGATATTTTATCCTTGACAAACTCTGTTTGATAATCACTTTGCTCAAATAGATAAACAGCCCATTCATATGCTGTTTTTTCTTCGACTATATTGGTAATGGGATTTATGATTTTGAAAAGTTTACTATTGGTTTGTACTACTTTATAGATTTCGCTTAATGTGTCAGCATACTTTTTTTCTAACTCAGTTAGTTGTGTTTCCAATTCAGTTACCTTACTTTCTTCGTAACGTTGTGATAAGTTGCGAATAATCGCATTTACAGAGGCTTTAAGGTTTTCATTGCCTTTTCCATCATTTACTAACGACACAGCAAGTTCCTGTATTGATTTTGGTAATTTGTCTTTGAGTACGGATAATGCTTTGGCATTATGCGAAACAACAAGTATTGATTTTCCCTGTGCTACGTAATGAGAAATGAGATTTGCTATTGTGTGGCTTTTGCCTGTTCCGGGCGGACCTTTAACGGTAACAGCATCTTGTTCGTTTAATCGTTTGACGATTTCAAATTGTTCATCGTTGTATGGCAATGGAAACAAAGACCTGTGTTTAATTCCGTTTAAACTTCCGCTTTCTGATGTTTGTCGGTTGCTTGTTGTATTGTCTGTTGCAGGTTCTAATCCGTCTATTGAAAATAATTTTTTGAAAAAATCGGGAATGAGTTGCAAGTCGCCCAATGATTGCAGCTCATTGATTTTATTGATGATGTTGTTTGCATCTTTTGAAATGGCAATTTGGCTTTCAACTATTTTAGTTTGAATAATTGGCGAAAAACTGAAAGTTAATCGGTTATTTTCATTTGCATTTTCAAATTCATAATTCAGTTTTTCTCCATTGAAAAAAGCATCTTTTTTGTTTACGAAAGCAGATAGTATTTCAATTCCAATGTTGTAGTATTCACTTCTTAAAAACTCGTTGTCAAAGAGAAATTCTTTTTGTTTTGAATTGAATTTGTCAATAGATAGCAACACTTCTTTTTTTCGTTCTTCTATTACTGATGTGTGTTCATTTTTAAAATGCGTGTCAAATAATTCTACAAAATATTGTTCACAAAATATCTTGCTTGAAAAAGTGTCCGTTTCTATTCTAATTTCTTGGTTTTTTAGGCTTATTTTCAATGGAACATTGAAAAAGAAATTGCGATAACTCTGGTTTCCAATTTTCCCACTTACTAAGCCAAAAGAAATGTACAGCCGTCTGTTGTCTCTGCCTTTTAACTCGTAATGAAGCGTATGCAAAGCGTCATAGACTTTGTTCGTTTTAAAAGGCACTTCGTATTTTGTGTGAAACTCGTCAAATTCCTTTTTGTATTTTTCTGCTTGTTTTACTCTGCTTTCATTGTCGGAAAATAATACAACCGCTTTCTTCTCTTTTATAGGAACAGGCTGATTGTTTACGAAATTTATCCAACCGTCTAATGACGGTGGTAATGTCTGTTCAAAAAGTGAAGTTTGAGATTGTTCTTTGTATCTTTCAAGGTCTTTTATTCGTTTGTCCGAGTTTTCAAACTTTTCCAATGTTTCAAGTTGCGTTTTGAAAGTGACAGTAGGAATGTCTGTTGATCGATTTGTAATTGTCCAATCATTCAAGTCAAACGGCAGTTCTGGCTCTGTCGGTATGGCAATGCGTTTGACTTTTAGAATATATTCGGTGTTTTCGATCGGAAAGGAAAACTCTTTTATGTTCTTCTGCTCACACTTTTGTGATAGCGAAATCAGTTTGCCGATTTTCCAATAATTCTTTTCTTCTGATTTTTCATTGCCTTTTTCTTTCTCAAAGTCATAGCAATAGTCGGACGTGTTGAATAAGTCCCGAATGTAGAAAAACAGGTTCTGTAATGGTGTAGTCTGTGTCGTTACCGGTTCTGTCATTTTGCTATTCTGTCTTATTTTGCAGGGTCTTTGTTAAATGGCTGCTAACGTCCCGCCGGCTTTGCGAAGTGGCGGATTTCAAGCACAAAATTTCAATTGAAAAATTGAACTTGAACCTTGCACGAAACTGTCATAGAAGCACGAAACTCGCCATTTTGCAAAACCGATGTTAGCACTTCGCCCTTCTTTTCTGTCGTCTTTGTTCGTTGTCATCTCGTGTCTGTCTTGGTGCGTTGGCTTGGTGGCTCTTTTGCAAAACTTGGCTTTAGCGTTGGCTTCTGCGGTTTTGCAAATGTGCCACTAACAGCGAGGAGATTTACACCAAATTTTCTATCATTTTCTTTTGTTCATTTTTTTCTTCGATAAATAATTTGGATAAGGCATTTACCACATTCCACATTAAAACAGGTGGAACGGCATTTCCGATTGCTCGGTATTGTCTATTGTCAGAAACGCTATCTAACTTAAATGTTGTCGGAAAAGATTGAATACTTGCGGCTTCCCTTGGTGTAAATCTTCTGTATCGTTCATTTACCATTAATACAGGGTCAGTTCCGTTTAGGCTCACTTTTGCCAAATGTGAACTGATTGTATTACAAGGTTGGTTCAAGTCTTGGACTCTTCCTTTATTCATTTTCTCACGAACACGCAACATTCCATCAACAGCTCTTTGGCTGAAGAACCATTTTTCGTCCTTGTCTGCTTTTTTGTCAATGACTTGTTTGAGGACAATTTTAGAACCGTTTAATGTGTTTGGTTGTGGAAATTTGAAGTTAAAATAATCATCAAAATTTCTAAAGCCTACAATAAAAACACGTTCACGTTTTTGTGGAACTCCGAATTCAGAAGCGTTTAAAAGTTTGTAATGAATGTGATAACCTGCTTTCTCAAACTCTTTTACAATCATTGGAAAGGCTTTGCCTTTGTTTGCTGAAAGCAAACCTTTTACATTTTCGCCAATAAAAAAGCGAGGTTGTTTTTCTTTTAAAACTTTGACCATTTCAAAAAACAATTTTCCTCTATCGTCTTTGTATCCTAATCTTGGTGGATTTTGGGCACTAATTGAAAATGATTGACAAGGAAAACCTCCTAATAAAATATCGTGGTCGGGAACTTCGCTCGGAATAATGTCTCGAACGTCTTTTGTTTCGCATTTATGCGAAAAGTTGTCATTGTAAATTTTTGTTGCATACGCATCATTATCAACTGCATAAACAACTTCAAAAGGCAATTCAGCATAATGCTTGTCAAGGAAATTAAAATCCCCTTGAATGCCTAAATCCATTCCTCCGCAACCGCAGAAAAGCGAAGCAACCTTTAATTTGTAATCTCCAAAAGTCTGTGCCATTGTCCTGATGTTTTAGAAAATTCAACAACTAAATTTTTATCAATTTTCAGATTGCCTGAAGTGAATTGTTTAACTGGATTTTGAATAATGAAAATGTTTTTACCCTCATCGTTGATAACCAAATAATACACAAAATAATTATCGCCTAATGTTTCGGCTGTATCCCATTCATTAGGTGTCAATTTAAAGCGATTATTATTGATTGCTTTTCTTGATTTGGTCGTTTTTACTTCGATGTATCGTTTGTTTTTCTCAATTTCGATGCTTTGTAAATCGTAACCCACTCCAAGCGGTGTTGGAATTTTATTGATTAAATGCTGACGATTTGAAACGTCTTTTGTTCTCAAATATTCGTGTGCTAAAATCAACGTTTCACCATAATCGCCAAATATTTTTGTAGGAACTTTTCTATCATCTCTCATTCGTGAGTAATACTCTTGAATAAGTGCAGATATATTTTCGGCTTCTCGCTCTTCTAAATGAGGTGCAAATGCTTCGATATTGTCAAAGCTGTTTACAAAGTCAAACCAAACTTCTTCTAAAGCTCCAATTTCTGGATTTGTAATTACGTCTGTATTGTAGAATTTGTCGTATTCATCAAACCAAACATCATTTAATAAGTGATAATTGATTGTTTCTTTATTTTCGTCATTCAAATAGTAATAGTAGCCTGTTCCTTTGTGATGCAAAAGGTTGGCTAAAACCATATAATCCAAAATGTCCCCTGCATAGCGATTGGTGTCGCCTTTTGATGGAAATTCGCCTGTACGCTCGTTTCTTAATGCTTCGTAATCGTATTCATATTCGACTTTTTCTTTTCTGTTTTGCAGAATAAGTTTTGCCACTTCTTTTGCTTGTCTTTTTCCTGTTGTAACACGCAAATCAAAATAAGCACATTGTGTTAATTCTTCCGCTGTTACACTAAAAGGTTTTCCTAAAAGTTTTTCGCCCTCAATTAGCAAATTGAGAATAAATTGACAAGGTTTGAATTTTATCCCTGCTTCAATTTGCTTGATTACATTTTGGGATTTAATATGTCCGCCTGGATATTGGAATGAAAACAAAAAGTAATTAAAAAACTCGTCTAAATATTGATTATTAGCAAGTCGTTTTGCCATTATACTTGGTTGGGAATATCCGTTTGTTTCTTGAATGAAACCAAACAATGCTGAAATTTCAGTCCGCCAATTATCTATTGTTTTCTGTGTTGATGTTGCATTTTTTTTGAACCCAAATAAAACTCTGTTCAGTTCGTTCTTGAAGTCATTATTTGGTAAAACAGCCATTTCAGAAATAGAAGTTGCTACATACAACAAAACTTCCTCCACATCATTTTTAAAACGTGGTCTGACGTGGTGCAAACGAAAAAAATATTCGTTTGGTATTCTGTATGTTTTTATTTTGCTCATAGATATTTCTTAATTTCTAGTGCTAATACCTTTGCCAAAATTGGAGGAACAGCATTACCAACTTGTTTATACTGGCTTGTTTTACTTCCTAAAAATACAAACGTATCGGGAAAAGATTGTATTCTTGCACTTTCTCTGACGGTTGGCACACGATTATATTTATAATGAAAATGATGTCTGTGTCCTGTATCAATAGTGAAACTCGGTTTTTTGCTGTTTAATCTCGTCCACGCAATATTTACGTTTCTTGTTTTTCGTAATTCTTCGGGTAAATCTTTGTAATTTCCACCGTCAGGAACTAAAGAAATAATACTTGTCGTTTGTTCACTGTGGTTTGTAATTTCGTGGTTATAAATACCCTCGGATTTACCCCTGATTAACTTTTGGTATTCAGATTTTGGTTCGGTATTGTATTTCGCTCCGTCAGTCAAAGATTTTTCTGGTAAATCAGAAATTGCATCTTTTGCACTTACTGGATTTTCGGTTGTAGGTTCGGGAAAAATAAATTCTTCATTGTTTTTTGTACCAACAAAAAACGCTCTTCTTCTGTTTTGTGGAACACCGTATTCAGAAGCTAATAAAACTTTATAAACAACAGTATAACCAAGTTTTTCAAAGTCTTCTATGATGCTGTCTTTAACAACACCTTTTCCCATTGAAACAATGTTTGGAACATTTTCCATTAGAAAAATTTTGGGTTGATAGAATTTCACATAACTTACAAAAGATTTATAGAGTTGATTACGCTCGTCATCAATTATTCGTTTTCCTGCAATGGAAAAACCTTGGCAAGGCGGACCTCCAATGATTACATCAATATTTTTTATTTCCGTTTTTTTACTTATTTCTTTTGGTGTTTCTTTGAATAAATCGGCAACAATTCCTTTTGCGTTTTTATGTGTATTTTCAAAAGTCACAATCGCATCTTTCCAATGGTCAATGCCTAAAAGCACGTCAAAGCCTGCTTCGATGAACCCATAAGAAAGTCCACCACAACCGCAAAACAAGTCTATTACCGTTGGGTTATTTTTCATTTTCAAATCTTATTTTTCCTTGTTTTACGTTTATATTTTTTAAATAATTAACCTTTTGTTCTGCTACAATTAGTGTTTCGGGCGAACAATTATACTGATACATTTTCTTTGCGAATTGGTCGGCAAAATATTCAGTTTTCAATTTTTCAAAATCGAGATTAAAAGCATTTGCCAATTTTTCTAATCGTTTTTCGTCAAACTCTCTTTTTCCGTTTTCTATTTTGCTGAGATTTGCAGAGTCAAGATCAAGCTGAAATGCAAGTTGAGTTAAGGTCAAACCGTTATCTGTCCTTAGTTGTTTTATATATTCTCCAAATGTTGCTTTCATATACTTGCAAATTTAAACTTGTCAGTAATTGACAAAATTAGCAAAAAGATTTAGTTATGCAAGTTTCTTTTTTGAATTTTTAGACTTTGGGGTGGTGGGTGGGCTTGGCAGCCGTTGGGCAAAATTAAATGTGGTGTTTTTGTGTCGGCAAGTGCATTGGTAAAACACCTCTTTTGATTTTGCGAAGCGTTGGCATTTTCGTCTTCTGTTTCTGTCGGTTTATTATCGGTCGTGTGGTTCTTTTAGGGTGAGTGCTAACGGGAAAGGGCTTGGCGAAGGCGGGGATAAGATAGACGGAAATTCCAACTAAACCCGAACCGAGCAAAAACCATTTTCGTTTTTTCAAAATTACAAAAAAAAAAAAACGAAATGGTTTTTTGCGGCTAAAAGTGCTGAAATCTTCTAAATGATAACTCTCCGCCCCGCTTTTGCCAAACCCAT
>NZ_JAOCHX010000058.1:0-17399 GCF_029843245.1 Empedobacter sp. GD03739
GTTATAAAAATAAAGCATCTGATTACCTTTTTTACGCTACTATTTTATTTGTAATTAAACCAATAAGTATTATTTTAATTTTGTTTTTTGGAATTGAATATTTAAGAAATAAAGAATATAAAAACTTAAAAGACAAGAATTTATTTTTACTTATTTTTATTGCTTTATTATTTTGTTGTAAAGGAGTTATTGTTTCTGCAAATCCTTTGTTTCCTTTAGAATTTTCTTCAATAAAAGGTTTGAAATGGGCTTCACCACAGTATTTATATGAATTATCTGCACAGAATGGTAGATTTATTCCACTTAAAGATTCGTTTACGTTTGAAGAAGTAGCTAGAATGAATACAACTGAATATTTTCAAGCTATTTTTTTTCAATCATCTTCTCGAACAATAATTTTTCTTTTAATTATTTGTTTAACAATTTTCAATTTGTTAATAGGCTTCTATAAAAAGAATTATTTTATAAAATCGTTAATATTCTGTTGTATAGTGAAATTATTAATAATATTAATTTTTTCTAATCAATTTAGATTTTTATTAGATGTATTAATTATTGATTTATTAATTATTTTTAAATTAGTTAACTTAAAAATATTTAATAAATATTCAGAATTATTAAGTTTAATATTTGTATATATTACTTCATTTATTTTAATATTTTCTATTTTTAAAGGTGATTATTTCAAAAATATTAAATCATTTTCTTATATAAGAAGTATAAATTTTGATCAAATTTTAATTCCAGGAAATTATAAAGAAAATGAATTGAACATTAATAATTTAAAGATAAGTAAAACCAAATTAGAAAAATTTCTACAATATCAAATTTATCTACAACAAATTGATTCTACTGATGTAAAAAAAGGCTTTTATTTTGAAAAAATGGACAGAAAAAAAAGAGAGAAGATTTTAAACATTTTGAAAGAAGAACAAAAAAAGCAAGTTAAATAACTTGCTTTACTATTATTCTGCTTTTCCTTTTATTCTGAAAATTTTTCGAGAAGAAACTGGATCGTTAGATGTAATTGTTACAGATTTATTAAAATCTCCAGTCACAGAACCACTTGAATATTTAACAGTAATATCCGCAGATTTTCCTGGTTCGATAGGTGTTGTAGGATATTCAGGAACTGTACATCCACAAGATCCAACAACGCTTTTAAGAATTAAAGGTTTATCACCAGAGTTGGTTACTTTCATCTTAGCTGTTACTTCAGTATTCAACTTTATATTTCCAAATTGAATTTCTTCTTTTTCTAAACTAAGTGTTTGAGCAAATAAACTTGTAACGCCTAAAGCAAAAGCACCTAAAAACATTAATTTTTTCATGACGATAATTAATTTATAATCAAATGTACAAAAGAATTTTACTTTAAATAAAATTACTTTCGAATTTATTACAAATAACATTCCAATTTTATAATATATATTTAATATACTAGGCAGTTTAAGGCAGATTGTGTAAATTTGCCCAAATTTATTTTAAGTCATATATAAATAATGGAAATCGCATCTAAATATACGCCAACGGAAGTTGAAGGAAAATGGTATGAATACTGGATGGAGAAGAAGTATTTTAAATCTACTCCAGATGAAAGAAAAGCTTACACAATCGTCATTCCACCACCAAATGTAACAGGGGTCTTGCACATGGGACATATGTTAAATAATACGATTCAGGACGTTTTAATTCGTCGTGCACGTATGCGTGGATTTAACGCTTGTTGGGTGCCAGGTACAGACCATGCTTCGATTGCTACTGAAGCGAAAGTTGTTGCGAAATTAAAAGAGGAAGGTGTTTCTAAATTTGATATTGGTCGTGAAGAATTTCTTAATCATGCTTGGGATTGGACGCATAAGCATGGTGGAATTATTTTAGATCAATTGAAAAAGTTAGGAGCTTCTTGCGATTGGGATCGTACAAAATTTACGATGGATCCAGATTTATCTGAATCTGTTCAACGTGTTTTTGTTGATTTATATAACAAAGGATTAATTTACCGTGGATACCGTATGGTAAACTGGGATCCGGAAGCGAAGACAAATATTTCTGACGAAGAAGTTATTCATGTTGATAAAAATGGAAAATTATATCATTTAAAATATCAAGTTGACGGAACTGATCAATATATTGTTGTGGCGACAACTCGTCCTGAAACAATTTTTGGTGACTCTGCAGTTTGTATCAATCCAAATGATGAGCGATATGAATGGTTGAAAGGAAAACAAGTTATTGTTCCAATCGTTGGTCGTAAAGTAAATATTATCGAAGACGAATATGTTGACATCGAATTTGGTACAGGATGTCTTAAAGTTACGCCTGCACACGATGTGAACGATTACGAATTAGGTAAAAAACATAACTTAGATTTTATTGATATTTTTACGGATGATGCGAAATTAAATGATTTAGGATTAAATTATGCTGGATTAGATCGTTTCAAAGCGCGTAAAGAAATCGAGAAAGAATTAGAAGAAAAAGGTTTACTTGAAAAAGTAGAAAATTATAATAATAAAGTTGGTACATCTGAAAGAACAGGAGCGGTGATTGAGCCTAAAATTTCAAATCAATGGTTCTTGAAAATGACAGATTTAGCTAAACCAGCTTTAGAAAATGTAATGAATGATACGATTAAATTTCATCCTGCGAAATTTAAAAATACATATCGTAATTGGATGGAAAATGTAACAGATTGGAACATTTCTCGTCAATTATGGTGGGGACACCAAATTCCTGCATTTTTCTATGGTGATGGAAACGAAGATTTCGTTGTTGCTCTAACAAAAGAAGAAGCTTTACCATTAGCACAGGAAAAAACAGGAAATGTTACATTAACAATCGAAGATTTACGTCAAGACGAAGATGCGTTAGATACTTGGTTTTCTTCTTGGTTATGGCCAATTTCTGTTTTCAACGGAATCAATGAGCCAGAAAATGAAGAAATCAATTATTATTATCCAACACAAGATTTAGTAACTGGTCCAGATATTATTTTCTTTTGGGTTGCGCGTATGATTGTGGCTGGATATGAGTATCGTAACGAATTACCTTTCGAAAATGTATATTTCACAGGAATTGTTCGTGATAAACAAGGGCGTAAAATGTCAAAATCGTTAGGGAATTCACCAGATCCAATCGAATTGATGAACGAATATGGTGCAGATGCTACGCGTATGGGAATGTTGCTAACAGCGCCTGCTGGGAACGATTTACCTTTCGATGTTGATTTGTGTCTACAAGGACGTAATTTTGCGAATAAAATTTGGAATGCTTTCCGTCTAATAAAAGGTTGGGAAGTGAAAGAAGATTTAGAACAAACTTCTGCTCAAACAAAAGCGGTTGAATGGTTCGAAAATAAATTCCAACAAGCATTAGCAGATATCGAACATAATTACGATCAATATCGTTTATCTGATTCATTGATGGTAATTTATAAATTGATTTGGGATGATTTCTGTTCTTGGTACTTAGAAGCAATTAAACCTACTTTTGGTGAGCCAATTGATGCAAAAACTTATGCAGCAACAATTTCTTATTTAGAAAATGTATTGAAAGTTTTACATCCATTTATGCCTTTCTTAACAGAAGAAATTTGGCATTTAATTGCTGAAAGAACAGAAAACGAAGCCTTAATTATTTCTAAATATCCTGAAGTAACATCTTTCAATGAAGAGATTATCAAGAATTTTGAAAATACAAAAGAAGCAACAACTGCTATTCGTGGATTACGTTCAGAAAAAGGAATGTCACCAAAAGAAGCATTAGAAGTTTTTGCTGATGCTCAAGCTGCGAATGAAATTTATGTAGATGTGTTCTCTAAATTAGGAAATGTTTCTAATTTCAATACAGGTGATAAACCAGAAAAAGGTTTTGCTTTCCGTGTTGGTACGTTAGAATTTATGGTTCCGATGTCTGATAATATCGATATTGAAGCTGAGCGTGAGAAATTACAAAAAGAGTTGGATTACAACCAAGGTTTCTTAAACTCGGTTCGTAAAAAATTATCAAACGAAAAATTTGTTGCTGGTGCGCCAGAACAAGTGATTAATGCAGAACGTAAAAAAGAGGCTGATGCATTATCTAAAATTGCTCAAATTGAAGAGCAGTTACAAGCTTTGTAATTTTAATTTAATTTTTAAAATATATGAAAAACCACTCCAAATTTTGGAGTGGTTTTTTTATTGATTTTTTTTGATTAACTTTAATAAAGCCTCAAAAAAGTATAAATGTCAAGCGAATTAAATTACAAAAAGAAAAAGTTGTATTCTGATTTTTTAAACCAAGAAAGAAATATTTTTGTTTGGATACCAGAGCGTTTTATAAATGAAAGTTTGCCTGTTTTGTATTTATTAGATGGCGGAATTAATGAAAAATTTAAGCAAATATCAAAACTAATTGATGAGTTAATTATATCAAATCATATTCAACCATTGATGATTGTAGGAATTGAAAATATTAATCGAAATTTAGATTTTACAAGAAATACATACATTGCAAAAGATAAAAAATGGGTTCCAGAATATGGAAATGCAGAATATTTTGAGAAATTTATTGTATTAGAATTACTTCCTTATATTTCGAAAAATTACTATACAAATAATTCGAAAACTATTGTTGGTGAGTCTTTAGGCGGATTATTGGTAATGGATATATTGTTTTATTTTTCGCATTATTTTGATTCTTATATCGCAATTGATCCTTCGCTTTGGTGGAATAACCACGAATTGTTTGATTCTTATTTTGAAAAATTTGATTTTAATCTATTAGAAAATAAAAAGATTTGGATTTCAAGTTCTAAAACTATTTCAATTTCAAAGTTTACAGATCAATTTGTAGAAAAATTACGCGAAAAAGATAACTTGAAATCAAATTGGAATTATTTACATGATCCTTCGCAAAATCATTTTACAATTTTCAATTCTTCAATAAAATCAGCGTTAATATGGATGTTTAATTAATTTTTTTTTGAATGATTCATATTACTTCAATAGGTTTCTCCAACAAGTTTGTCTAAATTTGCAAACCTTTTTAAAAAGAATTAATGCAGTATTTAGAACTACTTTTAATCGGAATTTTCACAGCTTTTATTGGATCATCCATTCCTGGATTGTTGAATATGACGGTGGTGAAAATTGGGAAACAAGCAGGAACTAAAAGTGCATATACGTTTATGTCTGGAACAGCGGTTACGATTGCAATTCAGGTTTATTTGGCAATTTTTCTGGCAAAATTTATTGATTTTAATGATGAGGTTACGAAGATTTTTAGGGAAGTTGGATTAGCTGTTTTTGTAATTATTACGATTTATTTTCTCTTTTTTGCAAAGAAACAAGATCAAAAAAAGAAGAATAAAAAGCTAAAACAACAAGGTGATGTAGAACAAAAAAATAAATTCATCTATGGGTTATTGTTATCTGCCATAAATGTTTTTCCAATACCTTTTTATGTATTTTTAAGCGCAACGTTGATTTCGTATAATGTTAATGTTTTTGGACAACCAAATAGCTCAGTTTTTGCTTTAGGAGTTGTTGTTGGTTCGATGATTATTTTTGGTCTGTATCTGAAATTTTTTAATTCAAAATCAGAAGAAGATTCGTTTATTTTAAAGAATATCAACTATGTAATAGGAGGAGTGACGAGTGTGATTTCTTTGTTAACGATTTATCAACTTTTTCAATAAAAATTTAATTCAAATTTTGCTTTGGATGCGAGTATTTAAGCAAATATTCCATCACTTCATCGCATTCTTTTCCTTCTAAAATATAACTCAAAATATCTTCGATTAATTCATCAATAATTTGAGGATTAAATTCAAATTTTTTAGCTAAATCAATACAAATTGCCTTTTCATTTTGATGAATATTCAAATCAACAACCATTAGCAAAACAGCATCGTACAACAAAGAAAGTCGATCAGTAAAGGTTTTAGACAACGTAAAATCAAATTTTGTGTTTTCGTTCAAAATATAACTTACATCTTTGGCAGAAAGCTCATGAAATTTGGCAATATCAGAGATAATTTGAATCTCTTTTTCATTCAAATTCCCATCACTTTTACCAATAATAAATAAATTTTTGATGTGATTTAATTTATCAACCAAAGTAAGATTATTTTTCATTTGTTGCTTTTGGGGATTAAAAATACTCAAAATAGTAGTAAATTAACGTTCAAATTTTTTCATGTGTCAGATTTTAAAACGAAAATAGATGAGATTTATGATAAGCAATGTGAGAATAAAGCAAATATTCGTCATCTTGCTGTTTATCAACGGAAAGAATATTTGAATAACTTAGAAAATTCAATTCTAAATCATCGTGCTGAAATAGAAAAAGCATTGTTTTTGGATTTAAGAAAATCTAAAATTGAAGCTGATTCTACCGAAATATTTCCAGTTTTAGCTGAAATTCGATTATTTCGAAAGAATTTGAATTGTTGGACAAAAACGAAATCAGTTTCAAATAATCTACTTTTTTTCGGTTCAAAAGCGCAAATTCAACCGGAAGCTTTGGGAAATTGTTTGATTATTTCGCCTTGGAATTATCCTTTTCAATTGTGTTCAGTGCATTTGGTTGCTTGTATTTCGGCTGGAAATACAGCAATTCTTAAACCTTCGGAGTTTTGTCCAAATGTTTCAAAAGTTCTTAATAAAATTATTTCTGAAGTTTTTGAAGAAAATCATGTCGCTCTAGTTGAAGGAGAAATTGAGGAAACAACTTATTTGTTAACCAAAAAATTTAATCATATTCATTTTACAGGTTCGCCAAAAGTGGGTAAAATTGTGATGCAAGCAGGTGCAAAACATCTTTCTTCGGTGACGTTGGAGTTAGGGGGAAAGTCGCCTTTGATTATTGATGGAACAATTCCGATGCAAGAAGTGGTTGAAAAAGCAGTTTGGGGAAAATTGATAAATTTTGGTCAAACATGTATTGCGCCAGATTATATTTTGATTAAAGAAGAATTTCAAGAGCAATTTATAAATATGTTTATTGAACATATTGAAAAAGTTTTTGGAAAAAATCCTGCTCAATCGAAAGATTTAGCGAGAATTGTAAATCTTCAAAATTATAATCGATTAAAAAACTTGATTGAAAATGCAATAGAAAATGGTGCAAATTGTCCTTTTGGAAATGAATACATTGAAGCTGAATTGTACATTAAACCAACTTTTTTGACAGATGTTCCAATAAATGCAAAAATAAATGAAGAAGAAATATTTGGACCAATTTTTCCGATTTATACATTTAAAGAAATAAATGAAGTAATTGAATCTATTAATCAGAAAGAAAAGCCTTTAGCGTTATATATTTTTTCGAAAGATTCTATTTTTATTGATAAAATTAAGAATGAAACTTCATCTGGTTCTGTGGTAATTAACGAAACATTGGTGCAGGTTTTACATTCAAATTTGCCTTTTGGCGGAGTTAATAATTCTGGAATTGGAGCTTCAACAGGTTATGCAGGTTTCAAAGATTTTTCGCATATGAAACCGATCTTAAAAGTCAATCGGTTTTTGTCACCATCAAAATTTCTCAATTATCCCTATAATTCTACAACTCAAAAGGTAATTGATTTTTTGATGAAATATTTTTAAATCTCGGTTCAACGATTTAATTTTATATTTGTTTTATACAACAATCAACGTTATTTTTGTAGTTAAATCTTATAGAATTGTTATCAAAAAAGACAAAATACGGACTAAAAGCGATGGCTCATTTGGCTAGACAAGAAAGTAACAAACCAGTTTTAATCGGACAAATTTCTGAAACAGAAGTTATTCCGAAAAAATTCTTGGAAGCTATTTTATTGGATTTAAAAAAGTTAGGTTTCGTCAATTCAAAACAAGGAAAAGGAGGTGGATATTATTTGGCGCGAGATGCGAAAGATATCAGTTTAGCTTCTTTGATTCGTGTTTTAGAAGGACCGATAGCGCTTTTGCCTTGTGTAAGTAAAAATTACTACGAAAAATGTGATGATTGCCCTAACGAAGGCGTTTGCACATTGAATAAAGTGATGGTTGAATTGAGAGATTCGACTTTAGAAATTCTTGAAAATAAATCTTTAGAAAGTTTAAAATAAATCTTTAGCCTGAGTTTTTCAGGCTTTTTTATTGGAAAATTTTATAAGAACGAAGAATAAAAGTATAACTCTTTTTCGAGAATTCTTCCTAATTTCGAACATTTATATTTCATGAAAAATAAATCTATACAACAAGAGTTTAAGCAACTTTTAGAGCAACATTCTTTTTCTACACATCGTTATTTATTGGCGATTAGTGGAGGAATTGATAGTATGGTTTTGTTAGATTTATTTCGTCAAACTACTGCAAATTTTCAGGTCGCGCATTGTAATTTTCAGTTACGTGAAGAAGACGCAAATGGTGATGAAATGTTTGTGACAGAATATTGCGGAAAATATAATATTCCGTTTCATTCGGTTCGTTTTGATGTTACGGCTTATCAAAAAACAGGAAATTATTCGGTCGAAATGGCTTGCCGAAATTTGCGTTATGAGTGGTTTGAGCAAGTTCAACAACAAAATCGTTTGGATGTTTTGGTGACAGCTCATCATTTGGATGATAATATTGAAACTTTTTTGATTAATCTTTCTCGTGGAACAGGTTTGAAAGGTTTGGTTGGAATGCAAATTGATAATGGAAAAATCTTTCGTCCACTTTTAAATTTTACAAAAAATGATTTGTTGGAATATGCAAAATCAAATGAAATAAATTGGCGAGAAGATTATACGAATGCGACGGATGATTATACTAGAAATAAGATTCGTCATCACATTACACCAATTCTAAAAGAGCTTCATCCGCAATTTGATGAGAATTTTTTGTCAAGTTTAAATCATATCAATGATAATTATCAAATTGTACAAAATAAAGTTGGAGAAGTTAGAAGTGATTTATTCTCAGGAGATAATCCGATTGAAATTGAAATTTCAGCATTAAAAAAACTTCAACCATTAGAAACATTTTTACATTATTTGTTCGAAAAATATGGATTTTCGTCGAGCAAAGAAATTTTAAAATTTTTGGATGCAGAAACGGGAAGTGAAATAAAATCAGCAACTTATCGATTAATTAAAAATCGAGAAAATTTGTTGTTGCAAAAAATAGAAGAAGAAAATGAAGATGAATTAACGATTTTTGATGAGTTAATTGAAATGAATTCGTTAAATTTGAAGTTCGTGAAATCGATAAATCCACACGAAAACGCTACTGAAATAGTAGACTTTACATCAATTTTATTTCCGCTTAAACTTAGAAAAGTGAAAGAGGGAGATTTCTTTTATCCAATTGGAATGAAAGGTCAAAAAAAATTGTTGAGTAAGTTTATGAAAGATTTGAAACTTTCTAAGTTAGAAAAAGAGAAGGTTTGGTTGCTTTGTGACCAAAAAGATCAAATTATTTGGGTGGTAAATCATCGTTTGGATGAACGTTTCAAAACGACAGAAACAAGTAAAAACTTTTTAAACATTACAGTATGTTAAAGAAACTTTGGATACTTTTTTTGTTTCCAATTTTAGTCAACGCACAGTTATTTAGTCCTGCAAAATGGTCGAGTTCGGTGAAGGAGGTTGGACAGAATGAGTTTGAAATCGAGGTAACAGGAAAAATTGATAAAGGTTGGCACCTTTATTCAATGAAACATCCTGATGGAGGAATTGGAATTCCAGCAAGTGCATCATATAAACCAGCTGCAAATGCAAAATTAGTTGGAGGTGCGCGAGAAGTAGGAAAACGTATAGATAAATACAGCCAAATTTTTGAACAAGATGAAAAATATTACGAAAATCAAGTAAAATTTGTTCAAAAAGTAAAAGTTTCGGGTGATAAACCTGTAAATGTATCATACACAATCGAATTTCAGATGTGTGATGCTGAACGTTGTTTGCCACCAGATGAAACAAGCGGAACAATAAAATTAACGCCGTCTGCAAAAGTTGAAGAAACGAAAGAAGAGGCGAAGCCAGCAGATGCTACAGAAGCAAAAGATACAGTAGCAGTAACTGAAATTACGCAGGATTCTGTTCAAGAAGATTCTACAGCAGTTGTTGCGGCAACACAAGATACAATCAAAAAAGTTGATGATTCTTTATTAGCAGATAACGAAAAGAAAGATAATGGTTTATTGAAAATCTTTTCTTTAGGATTTTTAGGAGGATTGGCAGCGCTATTAATGCCTTGTATTTTCCCAATGATTCCTTTGACAGTAAGTATGTTTACAAAACAAAGTAAATCGAAAGGAGAAGGAGTTGGAAAAGCCTTTATTTATGGATTATCAATCATTGTTATTTATGTTGCATTAGGTTTATTGGCGACAGTTATTTTTGGACCATCTGTTCTAAATGAAATGTCAACAAATCCGTGGGTAAATTTAACGTTTTTTGCTATTTTTATTGTATTTGCAATTTCATTCTTTGGTGCTTTTGAATTAACATTACCAAGTAAATGGGTAAATGCAGCTGATAAAGGTGCTGATAAAGGCGGATTAATTGGGATCTTCTTTATGGCATTCACATTAGCATTAGTATCATTCTCTTGTACAGGACCAATTATTGGTTCGTTATTAGTTCAAGCGACGCAAGGAGGAAACTATTATTCATTAATCGTAGGAATGTTTGGCTTCTCTTTAGCATTAGCGATTCCATTTACATTGTTTGCGATGTTCCCTGGTTGGTTAAATTCAATGCCAAAATCTGGTGGATGGTTAAATACAATCAAAGTTTCTTTAGGATTTATTGAATTAGCTTTTGCCTTGAAGTTCTTATCAAACGCAGATTTAGTTTGGCAAATGAATTGGTTACCAAGAGAAATTTTCTTAGCATTTTGGATTGCAATTTTTATCTTCTTAGGATTATATCTTTTAGGTAAATTTAGATTAGAATTAGACTCACCTGTGCAAACAATTGGTGTTCCGAGAATGTTATTTGCATTGGTTTCGATATCATTTGCGATTTACATGATTCCAGGTTTATGGGGTGGACCATTAAAACTATTAAGTGGTTTAACACCTCCAATGACCTATTCTGAAGCGCCACGAGGTTTCCACGAAGGTGTAGGAGGTGGACAAGCAACAGCTAAATTTGATGATCCAAATATGGTTGCTGGACCTCATGGAATTCCTGCATTCAAAGATTTTGATCAAGCAGCAGCTTACGCAACGAAAGTTGGAAAACCAATGTTGTTAGATTTCACAGGGCATGCGTGTGCAAATTGCCGTAAAGTTGAAGAACGTGTTTGGAGCGATGAGCGTGTGAAGAAAATTTTGGCTGAAGATGTTGTTTTAGTTTCGTTATATGTTGACGAAGCAAAAGAATTACCAGAAGATCAAAAAGTATTTTCGAAAGCGTTAGATCGTAATTTGAAAACAGTTGGTAACAAATGGACTTCTTTCGAGATTGAACATTTCAATGCAAATGCTCAACCTTATTATATTTTGGTTGATAAAGATTTGAATCGTTTTTCTAAACCTTTAGAAGCTGAACTTGATGTAGAAGTTTACCTAAAATGGTTACAAGATGGAATCGCGAAGTATAAAGCGAAATAATTATCTTTTATATAGTAGTAAAAACTCCCGCATTTGCGGGAGTTTTTTGTTTATGAATTATACGTGTTAAACTATTCTTTAATAATCTTTTTCGTGTAATTTGAAGTTTCATTTTTCAATGTAACAATATAGATACCTTTTGGTAATGATTTGAATTTTGAATTGATAGTTTTATTCAATTCATCTATATTTCCAATCGAATTTGTGATGACTTTTCCATTGATGTCAATTACACTTAAATTGTATTGTCCTTTTGAATTGTTAAGTGTAATCTTAATGTTTGAGTCATTTTTGATTGGATTTGGAACAATATTAAAATCCGTAGATTTGATACTTTCGTTAGTAGATAAATTAGTTGGATAAACTAGTATTTTAGCGCCATCGAAACCAACAGCATATACTTTTTTAGCATTGACTGGGAAATCTACAAATGTATTTTTAAACGTAACATCTCCTGTACCTAAAACAGAAACAGAAATTAATTCGTCTTCTTCATTGTAAGTTTCGTAAGCAACAGCATTTGCCCATTTTGCAGTTTCAACAGTTAAAAACGTTCCGTTCGTATTTGTTACAATACTAGCACCTTCACCTGTTTTCCCAGAAAGTTTTAATTTGTCTTTGTAAATATTTACATTAAATGAGTTTAAGTAATGCATTACTGGAGAAACTGGTTTTGGATAATTTTTGGATTTGATATACGATTTTGCTTCATCAATCATTTCTTGCGTGACAATGATAGTAACTTTTCCGTAGTCATCAATTTCTTTAGTAACAGGAGTAAAGAATCCGATATTTGTAAAGAAGTCAGTTAAGTCCTCTTGTACAGCATCTGCTAAATCTTTAGCGAAATTTAGATTATTTTGACCCATTGTTATTTTAGAAGAATCTCTATTTCTTGCTTGTTCAGCAGTATAAGCAAACCAATGTGCGTAATCAATACCAGTTGAAGGTGAAACAGTAGTATTTTTTAACTCCTCTGACATATCATTATCAAAAGCTAAAGTTGGTGCACCTTTAGCAGCTCCAGCTAATTGATAATACAAACTTAATTGCCAAAATGGAACTAATTTTCTGAAATGAGGATCATCATCAATATCATTAAAACTTTTTTTGTCGATTAATGTATGTTTGATAAATTCACCATATCTGTTTCCTGATACTTTAGGATAATTAGTAGCATCTCCTGTTTCCGATTCAACTCTTAGATAATTAATACTTCCATTTTGTTTTATTAGATTATAAGTAGCCCAAACTGAATAAATATTATTTGTAACTTCTGTAGTTCCAGTCCATTTTAAATCTGGTCTAATTTGGTTAACATGTCCCAATTCATGAGCTATACCCCAAACATCTAATCCTGTTGGAGAAGCTGAGTTTGCAGCACCCCAAGTTAAATCTAAATGTGCTCCAGTTCCGCCAGCAAACCAACCACCTTTATTCTCTGTGTAAACTAATTGTTTTGTATTGAAGTCTTTATTGTATTTGAAGAATCCCATCAATTCTCGTTCAGATTTTGTGATAGCATCGTATTTATCTATTAATGCTTGAGGAGAATTAACATTATATAATTTTACAGGAGTTTTATCAATAATAAGGTGTGTGTAATATCCTACAATATCTACTTTAGAATATACATTATTTTCTACTATTTCTTTCCATTTTTCAGTTGTTGTAGAGTAGGTATTATAAACACCATTTACGATACCTGATACTACATTTAATTTTATATTTGGTAGATTATTAGAATCAGAATAATAAGAAATATATCCTAATCCATTATTTTTCATTTCAATAGCATTTATTCCATTTGATAAAGGGTAAGAGATATCAGTTACATTTGCTTCGTTAGCAGAATCTCTAACACGTAAATATACACTTTCACCAGAAGGAATACCACTTACAAACATAACGCTAGTTGTTTTTTCCGAAAAAACTATTCCTGTTGGATTTTCGTAAGCATTGTAATTTCCAATTTTGTATTCTTTATTGATAGAAGCTATTGTTTTATATGCTTTATGTTCGTTAACACGATCTATTTTTTTGTATTTATTATCTAATAGGCATTGTGCTAAAGATTTAACAAAAGGAGATGTAGTAATTCCATTAATTGTTTGTTGATTTACGCCTGAATTTAATTCTGAGAATAAATCATCTTTAAAAATTGTTGAATACTTTTTCTGATCAAACTTGTTTGAATTTTTTTGATAAAATTCCATCTCGGCAACACTTGCAAAATTTCCTTTGCCATCTAAAATTTCTAATTTGATAGAAGAAGGTTTTATCTGTGATGGAAAAGATATATTTCTTACATCATTTGTTTGCGCAAAATCTTGTGTAGAAATTTCAATATAAGTAGGATCAGCTATAGTATTGTAACTAACTTTTACTTTTCCTAATAAACCATTTACTCCACCATCATTTCTTGGATAATAGATCAGATAATCTAATGGTGTGTTTCCATCAAAAGCATAAATTAATGAAATAGGGAAAGTTTTTTCAGTAGAATTGTAGTTAGAATGATAAAGCGTATTGTAATCTCCATCAAATGATTGCTCTATGTTTTCTCCTGTTTGAAAACTTGATGCTGACGAACCTGCAACTAATGGAGAAACTTTCATATCCTTATAGTTTGAGAACTCATTTGTTTGTATTACACACTCTGAAGCTATTGGAGTAATTTGATCAGACGAGTAAAACTCAACTTCCGCAGCACTCGAGAAATTTCCTAGAACAGCATTCACTTTTATTCTAATGACTGCTGGATTGATAATTTCTTTATCAAAATCAAATTTTTTAGATGTAGAATCTCCAGCCCATGTTATAGCACTCGTAGTCGCTGTTTTGAAATTTGTTGGATCATCTTTAGTTGAATATAAAATTTCAACATTTGTCCAAATTCCATTAGTACCTGTTTGCCTTGGAAAATAGGCAAGGGATTTTATAGATTTAACTTGACTGTTGAAACTAAAATCTAATTGATCTGGGATTCCATTTTGATTCCATTTAGAATGGTACATTGTCGTTAATATACCATCTGCGCTAAAAGTAGCTTCATTACCACTTTGTGCCTCTTGTTTAGAAGTAACACTAGAAACGGGCATTTTGTATTCCTGCGCAAAAGAATCTATACCAAGTAAAATCATACTTAGTAGGAAGTAATTTTTTTTCATAAATAATTTGTGTTAATTGATATTTTGTTGTTTAGACAAGTTAATTAATACATTTTATTTATAATCAGCTAGGAACCAATTTGAAAAAAAAATAAGGAAATGTTAAGAAATAAAGAATCCCTTTCTTTAATAATACAATTAAGAAAGAGATTCTAACTATTAAAGACATAATAAATGAAAAGATTTTTACTGCTTTTTGATAATTGTATTGTTGTTTCCCTCAATTATTTGAGGTAATTTACCATTTTTAGATAATGCTTTACGATAATATAATGTATTTCCTTCGCCAGCTAATTCAGCAGAAGTTAATCCATTAACAGATATTGTATTATTTGTTCCCATGATTTCAACTTTGGTACAATCTCCTTTCAAATTGATCACATGTCCACTTCCGCCAACTTCTACTTTTTGTCCCTTACAATCTAACGTTAGTTTTTTATTATTTCCATCAATTTCTATCTGCGCAAAAGAAAGGTGACTAATAAATAACATCGTAACAGCACATAATAATTTATTCATTTTCATTGTGATTTCTTTTTTGGTTACTTTTTAGAAATCAAGAATCGTGCACTTTCAATTAATAAAATCTAACTTTACAAAAATTTAACAAAATGACTTTAGTTGAGCTAAAACAATTGTTTTTAGATAAATTGCAATTACTATATGATAAAGAAGAAGCTTCTCATATTTTCATGATTTATGTAGAAGATAAGTTGAATCTTGATTTATCTAGCCGAGATGAAATTGAATTAACGACTGAAATTTTATCAGATTTAGAACAATTAAAAAAAGGTCAACCGATACAACATATTACTGGAAAAGCTTTTTTCTATAACGATTTCTTTTTTGTGAATGAACATACATTAATTCCTCGTCCAGAAACGGAAGAATTGGTTGAATTAATTAGAAATGATTATGCTCAAAATCAAGATATTTCTATGATTGATTTAGGAACAGGAACAGGATGTATTCCTATTTCGTTGGCAAAATTATTTCCAAATGCAAATGTTTCAGCATTAGATATTTCTGAAAATGCTTTGAAAATAGCACAATTAAATGCTGAAACTTTAAAAGTTAATATAAATTTTTATCAGAATAATTTACTGGAGGACATTCAATTAAACCAGAAATTTGATGTAATTATTTCAAATCCACCTTATATCCGAAATCTTGAAAAAAAAGAAATGCATCAAAATGTTTTGAATTTTGAACCTCATTTGGCGCTTTTTGTTGAAAATGATGATGCTTTAATTTTTTATGAACGAGTAATAGATTTTGCTAAAAATCATCTGAAAGAGAATGGTAAAATTTATTGCGAAATCAATCAATATTTAGGAAAAGAGACAAAACAATTATTCCAAAAATTTTATCAAAATGTAATCATTCACAAAGATATTTCTGGAAATGATCGTATGCTAAGTGCTTCTAATCTATAATTATCTATAAGAATCTTGTTTTATTTTCTGAAAAGATTTAATTTTAATTCAATAATCGTTCGCAATTTGGTATTAAAATTGTTAGAATTGATTCTATTATTAAAACAATTAAATAAACAACTATGAAAAAATTATTTGTATTAGTGGCAGTTGCTTCATTATCATTTGCTACTTCTTGTAAACAAGAAACTTCAAAAACAACTGAAACTAATGTAACTGTAGATTCATTAGCGAATGATTCTACGGCTGTTATCAAAGAAACGACAACTACAACAACTACATTATCAGAAACTGATGCAAAAGCGAAAGTAGACGAAGCAAAAAAAGCTTTAGATGAAGCAAAAGCGAAAGGTGATAAAGCTGCAACAGAAGCTGCACAAAAAGCTTATGACGATGCTAATAAAGCGTGGATTGATGCAAAAGCTGCTGTAAATAATGCTGCGCAAGATGTAAAAGATGGAGTGAATAATACTGTAGATAAAGTAGATGCAAAAGCTGATATCAATGCAGCTGCAAAAGATGTGAAAGCAGAAGCGAAAGAAGCTGGAGAAAAAGCAAAAGAAGGATATAACAATACGTTAGATAAATTAAAAGCGAAATAATTTCAAAATAATTATTGCTAACTTAGCCTTGAGAAATCTCAAGGCTATTTTTTTATGTTAAATTTTAGAGAAGCAACAAAGACAGATGCGTTATCAATTGCAAGATTGATGATGTTAGCGATGGATAAAATCGTTTATGATTTTATCGGAAAAACAGATTATGAAGAAGGAGTTAACTTCTTGAAAAAATTAATTGAACAAGAAGAAAATCAATATAGTTATCAAAATACAGTTGTTGTAGAATATGATAAGCAATTTGCTGGAACAACAACTTTTTATGATGGAGGAAAATTAGAAGAACTTCGAAAACCTGTTTTAGAATTATTGAAAAATGATTATAACCAAATTATTCATCCGCAAGATGAAACACAAGCAGGTGAAATATATATTGACACAATTGCAGTTTCTGAAGATTTTAGAGGGAAAGGAATAGGTTCTAAAATATTGGATTATTTGATTGATGAAATAGGAAATAAGCAAGGCAAAACATTAGGTTTATTGGTCGATTTTACAAACCCAAATGCAAAGAAATTGTACGAAAGAAAAGGTTTTGAAGTGGTTGGGGAAAAAATGTTGATGAGCGAAAATCATGAACATATGCAGTATAAACCAAAACAATAGATAATAAAAAA
>NZ_JAOCHX010000059.1:0-16934 GCF_029843245.1 Empedobacter sp. GD03739
TAATACTTTATTTAGTAAATTTGTAACAAACGTCGTATTAATTTCGACATATCATATCAAAAATACTTAGTAGAAATATGAAAAAACAACTATTTGTTGCTGCATTTGCATGTACTTCTGTTTTGGCAATTGCGCAAGAATCATATCAGGCTTTTAATCCAAATTATATGGATAAGTCTGTTCGTCCTCAAGATGATTTATATAATTATGTAAATGGTAATTGGATGAAAATTACAGAAATTCCTTCTGATAGAGCAAGATGGGGAAGTTTCGATGAGTTGAGAGAGAATACAGATAAAGTATCGTTGAAATTGGTAAAAGATTTATTGAATAATAAATATGCTCAAGATTCTAATGAACAAAAAATTTCTGATTTATATTCGGCTTATACAAACATGGAAGCTAGAAATAAAACAGGAATTGCTCCAATTCAGAAATACTTTAAGCAAATTGATGCAATCAAAAATTTGACAGATTTACAAGCGTATTTAACAGAGGTTACTCCAATTGGTGAGAATCCATTTTATGGTGTATCTGTTTATACTGATATGAAAAATAGTACGCAAAATGCTGTTTATTTAGGAAGTGTTGGATTAACTTTAGGTAAAACATATTACCAAAAAGAAGATGCTAAAAACACTGAAACTTTAGCTAATTTAAATCAATATATCGATCAAGTTTTTCCTTTTACAGGATCTAAAACTCGTGATTTAAAAGGGCCAAAAATTGTTGCTTTCGAGAAAATGATAGCAAAATATATCAAAACTGTTGAAGAAAGCCGTGATCCAAATAAATCTTATAATTTAGTAACATTATCGGAAGCAGGAGCTTTTTCTAAGAATGTTGATGTTGTGAAGTTTGTAAAGTCTTTCGGAATTAATCCTGATAAAGTAATCATCCGTGAATTAGATTATTACAAAAATTTAGATAAAATCATAAATCAAGAGAATTTACCAATCATCAAAGATTATTTGAAATTCAAATTGATTGATTCTTTTTCTAATTCTTCTACAACTGAATTAGAAAAAATTAATTTTGACTTCTATGGTAAAAAATTATCTGGTCAAAAAGAACAAAGAGCTTTAGATAAAAGAGGTTTGGCTTATGTAAATGGAACAGTTGGTGAGTTATTAGGACAAATTTATGTGAAAGATAATTTTCCACCAGAGGCAAAAGCAAAAGCGCAAGAATTGATTAGTTATTTATTTAAATCGTTTGATATGCACATCAATAATTTAGAGTGGATGTCAAAGGATACAAAAGTAAAAGCAATTGAAAAGTTAAATAAATTTACGGTTAAAATTGGTTACCCTGATAAATGGAAAGATTATTCAGGATTTAAAGTTAAATCAATTAAAAATGGAGGATCTTTAATTGAAAATAATTTAGCTTACAGTCAATGGAGATTCCAAGATAATTTGAAAGATTTTGGAAAACCAGTAGATAAAACACGTTGGGGAATGTCTCCACAAACAGTTAATGCTTATTTTAATCCAACAAATAACGAAATTGTATTCCCAGCAGCAATTTTACAAGCACCATTCTATGATTATAGAGCAGATGCAGCTGTAAACTTTGGAGGAATTGGAGCAGTTATTGGTCACGAAATTTCTCATGGATTTGATGATTCGGGAGCTAAATTTGACGGAGATGGAAATTTAGTGAACTGGTGGACACCTCAAGATGAAGAAAAATTTAAAGCAGCAACAGGTGCTTTAGCAAGACAATATGATGCTTACGAACCAGTAGCAGGAACACATGTAAATGGAATTTTTACATCTGGAGAAAATATTGGAGATTTAGGAGGAGCTTCTGTTGCTTTTGATGCTTTGCAAATGTATTTAAAAGATAAAGGAACTTACGGAAACATAGATGGATATACTCCGCAACAACGTTTCTTCTTATCTTGGGCAACTATTTGGAGAACAAAAGCGACTGACGAAGCTTTAGTAAATCAAGTGAAAACAGATCCACATTCTCCTGGATATTACCGTTCTTTTGGACCAATCGTTAATATTGATGCGTTCCACGATGCGTTTAAAACAAAACCAGGAGATAAATTGTACAAAGCACCAAAAGACCGTATTAGAATTTGGTAAGATGCTTGGCAAAATTATTGATTGGATAAAAAATAGAAATAGAATTATTAAAATGACAACAGTTGAAGCAATAAACAATGCTAATGTAACATTAGTGGATGTTCGTGAGCCTTTTGAATTGGATACAGATGGATTTGTTCCAAATGCAATCAATATTCCATTAGGAGAAGTTCCTACAAGAGTAGAGGAATTTAAAGCAATGTCAAGACCTATAGTAGTTTTTTGTAGAAGCGGTAACCGTTCAGGTCAAGCTGCACAATATTTGCAAGCGCAAGGTGTAGACGAAATTTTTAATGGAGGAGGTTTTCAAGATGTCTTAGATGTTTTGGAGAAATAATTCGTAATTAATTATTATTCATAAAAAACCGATAAATTTTTATTTGTCGGTTTTTTTTGTATATTATTGTATTTTAAATAGATATTCGATTAAATTAAAATTATTTAATTTTTTTTGATAAAAAAAGCTAAAAAAATGAGTGACCAAATAAGAATAGGTGTGTCATATTAAATGTAAGCAGTTAAAATGTCAAAAGATTCTATAGAAAATATTGCAGATGACATTTTGGTGTATAAGATTGTCGAAACAAAAAATCAGCATTTGTTCGGTATATTGTATGATAGGTATGCACATACGGTATATAATAAATGTTTGAGTTTTGTAGAGGATCAAGCTGAGGCACAAGATATGACGCACGATATATTTGTAAAGTTGTTTGTAAAACTGAAAACATATCAATCAAAATCTAAATTCTCTACTTGGTTATATTCTTTTACATATAATTTTTGTGTCAATCATGTGCAACGAAAGATAAAAGAAGAAAGAAAAAATTATTCGGTAACGGATGATTTGGTTGATAACTATAATGATGAAATTATTGATGACAAAGAAATTTTTGAATTAAAAATCGAAAAACTAACGCAGTCCCTAAAGGAGTTGGATGTCGAAGAGAAATCTATATTACTCATGAAATATCAAGATGAATTTTCAATCAAAGAAATTTCAGAAACTTTAGAGATTGGTGAAAGTGCAACTAAGATGAGATTGAATCGAGCAAAAAATCGTTTACTAAAAATTTATAACGCTTTGTAAAATGGAAAACCCTTTTAAGACTATGCTAGCCAATGAAAAGCTTCCAGAAACAATAAAGCAAAAAGTTATGGATGATGTTGCTTTAATAAAATTATCGTTGGAAGTAGCCGATTTGGTTTCAGTAAAATATCCAAGTACAATTGGAAATTTTTTCGGAATCGGAAAAAAATCAATTAACAAACCGAACAAAAAAGATAAAGAAGGTTAACTATAAATAGATTATATGAATATAGGTTTAAATTTTAGCTTGTTAGAAAGCTTATATCAAGAAATGGTACTTATTTTTCCTAAAGTTGTAGGAGGTATCATATTCATTATCCTGTCGTATATCTTGCTAAAGTTGATTCTGATATTGACCAAGTACATATTGAAATTATCTAAAATAGATAATCTAAAAAAAGCATTAAATAATAACGAAGCATTAAAAAATTCGTCAATAGAAGTCGATCCATCTAAAATTATATTACAATTTGTAAGATTGTTTATCATCTTATTGATCATTATTATTGGCTCAGATATTTTTGGTTTAACAGTTGTTTCTAACCAAATAGGACGAATTGTAGATTATCTTCCACAATTTTTTAGTGCAGTATTGATATTTGCAGGAGGATTTTATTTAGCTAACTATATCAAAACTTTTTTGAGAAGTTTGATTAAATCAATTGATTTAAACGGAGCAAATATTATTAGTAATATCATTTTTTATATCATTTTGATATTTACAATTATTACTTCATTAAATCAAGCTGGAGTTAATACAGATTTAATTACGAATAATTTATCCTTAATCTTAGGATCGGTGTTCTTGACATTAGCCATCGCGTTTGGATTAGGATCAAAAGACGTTATTTACAGATTATTATTGTCCTTTTATACCAATAGAAATTTTGAAATTGGACAAAGAATTATCATCGAAGATGATGTACAAGGCGTGATAATTGCTATTAACAATATATGTATGACAATACAAACTGCGGACGAAAAAGTAGTTTATCCGATTAAAATAATAACAAATAAAAAAATACGAATTATAGAAGATTAATCTTACCTACCTAAACCTATTTTAATAATTATTAACTAACCTATGATTAATTATTGAAACAAGCCGACTTTTAACCTACCAACCAAAAATCGTGAAAGCAAGTCTTTTACAACTAACAAACTTATCCGATTTAGTAGAAAATTAAAATATCACTTTCTATTATCTATCTAAATCAAACTAAACCAAATTTTTAAAAAGTGACCGAATTAACCAATCGGTCACTTTTATTTTTGTACAAAGTTTATTATTTCATATAATAGTTGTACATTTGCACCTCATTACATAATAATTATTAAATAATATTGGCATGTACTTAACATCAGAAGTAAAAAGCGAATTATTCGCAAAGCATGGTAAATCTGCAACAGATACAGGATCTGCAGAAGGGCAAATCGCATTATTCACTTACAGAATTAACCACTTAACTGGTCACTTGAAAAAAAATCACAAAGATTTTAATACAGAAAGATCATTAGTTATGTTAGTTGGTAAGCGTAAAGCGTTATTAAACTACTTAAAGAAAAAAGATATCACAAGATACCGTGCGATTATCGCTGAATTAGGATTACGTAAGTAATTTTAAACACAATGTAAAAGGGCAATTACGTAGAAATTGCCTTTTTTTTTGTTATAAATTAAAATAAGATATATATCTTTATATAATGCGGTTAAAGCAAACGGCTTTAACTTTAGACGAATTAAATACTAAGAAGACGAATGATTCCACAGGCGATCACAGAAAAAATTACTCTTTCAGACGGAAGAGAAATTACAATCGAAACAGGGAAATTAGCAAAACAAGCTGACGGATCTGTGGTTGTACGCATGGGCGACACCATGTTATTAGCTACAGTTGTAGCAAACAAAGAAGCAAATCCAGGTGTAGATTTTTTACCTTTAACAGTAGATTATAGAGAAAAATTTTACGCTGCAGGACGCATCCCAGGGAATTTCTTCAGAAGAGAAGCAAAACCATCAGATGATGAAGTATTAACAATGCGTCTTGTAGACCGTGTTTTACG
This sequence comes from Empedobacter sp. GD03739, assembly GCF_029843245.1. Taxonomy (NCBI): domain Bacteria; kingdom Pseudomonadati; phylum Bacteroidota; class Flavobacteriia; order Flavobacteriales; family Weeksellaceae; genus Empedobacter; species Empedobacter sp. GD03739. The sequence goes on from NZ_JAOCHX010000059.1 coordinate 5,254, forward strand.
CCCAATGTTTCCAGAAGACTTTCATGCTGAGGTTCAGGTCATGATCTCACTTATTTCTTACGACAAAAATGTAATGCCAGAAGCTTTAGCTGGTTTAGCTGCATCAGCAGCCATTGCAATTACAGATATTCCTTTCACATTAATTTCAGAAGCTCGCGTTATTCGTTTGAATGGTGAGTTAATGATTAATCCTTCAAAAGAACAATTAGACCAAGCAGATATCGACATTATGGTTGGTGCTTCTAAAGATTCTGTTGTAATGGTAGAAGGGGAGATGAGCGAAATTTCTGAACGTGAAATGTTAGACGCAATTGAATTTGCTCATGCTGAGATTAAAAAACAAATTGAAGCACAAGAAAGTTTAGCAGCGAAAGTAGGTAAATCTTTACCAAAACGTGAATATAGCCACGAAACACACGACGAAGAAATTCGCGAAAAAGTATGGGCTTATGGATATGATAAATTTTATGATATCGCTAAACACCCATCTGATAAACACGAAAGAGGTGATAAATTTGCTCAAGTTGAAGCAGATTTCTTAGCTCAATACGAAGGAGATGAAGAAGAGTTAGCTCGTGTAACTCCTTTTGCTCACATTTACTTCCACGATGTACAAAAAGAAGCTGTACGTCAATTAATCTTAAACGAAGGAATTCGTTTAGATGGACGTGATCCAAAAACGATTCGTCCAATTTGGACAGAAGTTGATTATTTACCATCAACTCATGGTTCTGCAATCTTCACACGTGGGGAAACTCAAGCATTAGCTACAGTAACTTTAGGTTCTTCTAAAGATGCTAATATGGTTGATGGAGTTGTAACAAACTTCGACGAAAAATTCTTTTTACACTATAATTTCCCTCCATTCTCAACAGGTGAAGCTCGTCCATTAAGAGGAACTTCTCGTCGTGAAGTTGGTCACGGAAACTTAGCACAACGTGCTTTAGCGCAAATGTTACCTGACGATTGTCCTTATACAGTTCGTATTGTTTCTGAAGTATTAGAATCTAACGGTTCTTCTTCTATGGCAACAGTTTGTGCAGGAACATTAGCAATTATGGACTCTGGTTTACAAATGAAGAAACCAGTTTCAGGTATTGCAATGGGGTTAATCACAGATACTAAATCAGGGAAATTTACAGTATTGTCTGATATCTTAGGAGATGAAGATCACTTAGGAGATATGGACTTTAAAGTAACAGGAACTGCAGACGGTATCACAGCTTGTCAAATGGATATTAAAGTACAAGGTTTATCTATGGAAATCATGGAAACAGCTTTGTTACAAGCAAAAGAAGGTCGTGAGCACATTTTAGGTAAATTATTAGAAACTTTACCAGCACCTCGTCCACAATTGAAACCAAATGCACCAAAAGTTGTTGTAATTGAAATTCCTAAAGAATTCATTGGAGCAGTAATCGGACCTGGAGGAAAAGTAATTCAAGAAATGCAAAAAGAAACTGAAACAGTTATTGCAATTACTGAGTTAGATACAACAGGACGTGTAGAAATCAATGGTGTGATTCAAGAAAACATCGATCGTGTTGTAGAAAGAATCAAACAAATTGCTTTCGTTCCAGAAGTTGGTGAAACATATCATTCAGTTGTAAAATCTATCAAACCATTTGGAGCGTTTGTAGAGATTGCAAAAGGAGTTGAAGGTTTAGTTCACATTTCTGAATTAGAGCACAGACGTCTTGAAAAAGTTGAAGATTCTGTAAACATCGGTGATAAAATTGATGTTAAATTCTTAGGTTACGATGATAAAAAGAAAATGAAATTATCTCGTAAAGCTTTGTTGCCAAAACCAGAGAGAACAGAAAAACCTGCTAAATCAGCAGAGAAAAAAGAGGATAAACCTCAAGATAATAAAGAAGCTTAATTAAGTTTTGATATAAAGTAAAAAGTCCGAGATTTTCTCGGATTTTTTTGTTCTATAAAACCAATCATAACCTAAAGTAGATTAATGATTTTAATTTTTACTTTCACGATTCAAATTTTGTGTTAATTAAATAAAAATAATCTTTTTTTAACAATAAAACCTCAGTAAAACTTTATTAAATACTTAAAGATTAGGAGAACTTCAGATAATCAATTATTTTAGCAAATCGTAAAATTGAAGACAAACAACTAATGAAAAAATTTTTATTATCCACGCTTTTAGTGGTTATGCTTTTTCCTTTTAAAGTGAAAGCTGACGAAGGAATGTGGTTTTTGATGTTCATCGAACGTCTGAATCACCGTGATATGCAAAAACAAGGTTTACAATTAACTTCAGAAGAAATTTATAGTATCAACAATAACTCTTTAAAAGATGCTATTGTACAATTTGGTGGTGGATGTACTGCTGAAATGGTTTCTGGACAAGGTTTAGTTTTGACAAATCACCACTGTGGTTATGGTGCTATTGCTGAATTATCTGCTCCAGAACATGATTACTTAAAAGATGGTTTTTGGGCAAAAGACAAAGCTGCTGAGTTAAAACCAAAAAGCTTGAAAGTACGTTTCTTCGTTCGCATGGATGATGTTTCTAAACGTATTTTAGGTGTTGTAAATGATAAAATGTCTGAGTTAGATCGTGAAAAAGCGATTAACCAAGAGATTGCAAAAATCGAAAAAGAAAACAGCGAAAACGGAAAATATGTTGTTTCTGTTCGTTCATTCTTCCAAGGAAATGAATATTACTATTTTGTTTACCAAGACTATGAAGATGTACGTTTAGTAGGAACACCTCCAAGTTCTATTGGAAAATATGGTGGAGATACAGATAACTGGGAATGGCCACGTCACACAGGAGATTTCTCTATGTTCCGCGTATATGGTGACAAAGATGGAAATCCTGCAGCTTATTCTACAAGCAATGTTCCGTTGCAACCAAAACATCATTTACCAGTTTCTTTAAAAGGATATCAACCAAATGATTTCGCTATGATTTTAGGTTATCCAGGTCGTACAAATCGTTGGATGCCAGCGCAAGGTGTTGCTCAAAATGTAGAGTACGCTTATCCTGCATGGGTTGAAGCTTCTAAAGTGACAATGGATCAAATGAAAAAATATATGGAGCAAAATCAAAAAGTAAATATTGATTATGCTTCTAAATATGCTGGAGTTGCGAACTATTGGAAAAATCGTGATGGAATGATCGAAGCTTTAAAACTTCACGGAACTGTTGCGAAGAAAACAAAAGAAGAAGAAAAATTCAATAAATGGGCTCAAAAAGGAGCAAACAAAGCCGAATATGGTGATGTTGTTTCGAATTTGAATAATTATTATGCGAAAACAAATTTAGATGCTCGTCATAACAATTACATCAACATTTTATTGCGTTACTCAACTTTAGCAAGTGCGCCATATTCTATTGGAAAAGCATTAGAAAACTATGCAGCAGCGAATGATGCAAAACGTGATGAAATGCGTCCGAAAATTCAGAATGCAATCAATGCATATTACGAAAAAATGTATTTACCTTTAGAAAAAGATTTATTGGCTGCTCAATTAAATCTTTATGCTTCTAAAGCGAGCGAAGCTGGTTTAGCGCCTTATGTTGCTGATTTAGCGAAGCAAAATAACAAGAACTTTACAGCTTATGTAAATGATGCTGTTGAAAGAAGTTTCTTCGCTGATCAAAAACAAGTTGAGAATTTCTTAATTTCTCCAGATGTAGAAGTCTTGAAAAAAGATCCTTTATATGTTTTGTCAAATGCGTTGGTAGAAAGAGCTTCTAAGCAAACAGATGAACAAGCAAAATTGAATGATGTTTATTCTAAAAACTTCCGTTTATTGGTAAAAGGTTTACGTGAGTCTAAAATTGGAAATATCTTATATCCAGACGCAAATTCTACGTTACGTTTAACTTACGGTTCTATTCAAAATTTACCAAAAAGTACAAATCCAAAACGTCAACCAGATGTTGCTTCTAACTATTTCACAACATTAGAAGGTACAGTTGCAAAACACATTGCAGGTGACGAAGAATTCGAAAATCCACAACGTTTATTAGATTTAGCGAAAGCAAAAGATTATGGACAATATGGAGATAAAGATGGATATTTACACGTAAATTTCTTATCAAACAATGATATTACAGGAGGTAACTCTGGTTCTCCGGTAATGAATGGTAAAGGTGAATTAATCGGTATTGCATTCGACGGAAACATTGAAGCAATGGCTGGTGACGTTATCTTTGATCCTAAATTACAACGTACGATTTCTGTAGATATTCGTTATGTTTTATGGGTTGTTGATAAATTTGCTGGAGCAAAACACATCGTTGATGAAATGACAATTGTAAAATAAGATTTGAATCATAATAATTTTTAAGGCTTCCTATTTTGGAAGCCTTTTTTTGTAGAGAGAATCTAAACGAATTACCTTTGTAAAAAATAAAAGTAAATGAAAGTTATTCCTCTTTTAGAAGGTGTTTTTCATGTTGATGCAAAAAAAGAGTTTCATTATTTAGGTGATAATATTGATGTTAAAAATCCCGCTGACGGATATAATCTTATTGTTCGTCCATTTTTGATACAAATTGGAGATGAAAATATTTTGATTGATTGTGGTTTCGGAACTGAAGTAGATTGTGAACCTATCATTCTAAAAAAATTACGCGAATATAATATTAATCCAAATCAAATTACGAAAGTATTGATTTCGCATTTACATAAAGATCATATCAACGGAATTGGAAATTGGGTAGGGGATCAGTTTGTATGTAACTTTCCTGAAGCAAAAATTTATATTCAACAACGCGAGTATGATTATGCGGTTGTTCAAACAAATAATTCTTATAACTATGATCGTTTAGAAAAGTTGAAATCATTCAAAAATATTGTATGGATGAATGATGATAGTGGAAATATAACGGATAATATCAAATTCGAAGTAACAGGAGGACACGTTCCGTTTCAACAAGTTTTTTGGATCAAAGAAAATGATGAAATTGTATTTTATGGAGCTGACAATCTACCTCAATTAAATTATTTTAAATATCATGCTGCTTTCAAGAATGATGTAGATGGTGTAAAAGCGATGGAAGATCGTTTGCGTTGGGAAGTTGATGCGAAAACAGAACACTGGAAAATACTTTTCTATCACGGAAAAAGAACAGATATAAAACAATTTTAGAAATTATATTATAAATGAAAAGCTTTGCATTTGCAAAGCCTTTTGTATTTGAATTATATTTCAGTTTAACTTCGAGTACCTTTGTTGATTTTAAAATTAATTGACATAAACTATGCTAAAATTCTTAAAAAGATATTAACGTTTTATGATTTGTTTTTTATGGATTTAATAAAAAGGTTTATTGAAAATACATTTATACAAAAAAATCCCCAACATGTGTTGAGGATTTCTTGTATAGTTTTTTTACATTTTTTCATCACTGTATTCACCGAGTAAAGCATAATAGCCAAAAAGAGCCATTCCGATAACGATAATTGGTGTAAGGACAAATAGAATAATAATTCCGAATACTAAATCATCTTGAGAGCCTGATGATAATTTTGGAATTCCAAATTCCATGATACAAAAGTAGGCTACAACAAGTGATAATGCGATCCAAACGATTCCTAATATTTTTTTAATTGTTTCCATTTCTAATTAGTTTTTTAGTTAACATTTCTGTCTTTATTACTGATATAAATTGCTCCGATGATAAAACAAACAGCCGCAATTCCGATAGGATACCAAAGACCTTCTAAGTAAAACTGCGGATCTCCATTGTTTTTGGCATTTGTTACCAAATAAGTAGAAACAGCAGGTAAAAGACCTCCAAAAATTCCGTTTCCTACGTGATAAGGTAAAGACATTGATGTATATCTAATTTTAACAGGGAACATTTCTACTAAGAACGCAGCAATTGGACCATAAACCATTGTGATAAAAATAATTTGAATCCAAATTAATCCAACTAATTTCCATTTATCACCACTATTAATATGTGTCGATTTTTTAACAATTTCACTTACTTTTCCATCTACAACTTTTGCATGACCATTTTCTAAATGAAGCGTTGTAACTTGTTTATAAGTCGTGCCATCTGTAAATGATTTTTGAATTGTATAAATAGAATCAGATTTTTCGTCAACATTTTTGATTTCAGCTTTTTCAATTGTTTGTGCTGCAATTACTTCTTTATTTTCAAGATTTGTTGTTTGATACATTGATTCGTAAATTGGTCGATACGAGAATACAGCGACAATCATTCCGATTAACATCACCCATTTTCGACCAACTTTATCACTCAGCCATCCAAAGAACACAAAGAAAGGTGTACCAAATAATAAAGCAATTCCTAACAAAGAATCTACTTGATCAGATTCTACATTCATCACCGTTTTCATGTAACTCATCGAGTAAAACTGACCTGTATACCACACAACTCCTTGTCCCATCACAGCTCCAAAAAGTGCTAATAAAACGAATTTCATATTGTAACGATTCCCGAAAGATTCTTTCAAAGGATTTTTAGAAGTTGTTCCTTCATCTTTTGCTTTTTTGAAAGCTGGCGATTCGTCCATATTTTTACGAATCAAATATGAAACGTAAACCATTAAGATTGATAAGATAAATGGAACTCGCCATCCCCAAAGGTCAAACTGCTCTTCTGATAATAATGTTTTCGTTAATAAAATAACCAATAACGAAACAAATAAACCAACTGTTGCAGTGGTTTGTATCCAAGAAGTCCAATATCCTCTTTCTCCGTCTGGTGCGTGTTCTGCTACGTATGTTGCAGCACCTCCATATTCGCCTCCAAGTGCTAAACCTTGTAATAAACGTAAGATTAATACTAATAAAGGTGCGATAAAACCAATTGATTCGTAAGATGGAATACATCCTATTAAAAAAGTTGCTCCTCCCATTAATACTAAAGTTGCCATAAATGTATATTTACGACCAATAATATCTCCTAATCGACCAAAGAATAACGCGCCAAATGGACGTACAACAAATCCAGCAGCAAATGTTGCTAATGTTGATAAAAAGGCAGCTGTAGGATTGTCAGCAGGGAAAAATTTAGTAGAAATTACAACAGCTAAACTTCCAAAAATAAAGAAGTCATACCATTCAATTAGCGTTCCCATCGAGGAAGCACCAATCACTTTCCAGATTGTTTTTTTGTTAGCAGTTTCGCTCATAAATAATGTGTTTTTGTGTTAATTCTTGTGTGTTTTTTTATAATAATATCATTGCTTGTATTGTTATCATGTCGTCCATGTGTTTTGGTTGATCGAAAGATTTTTGATATTCTACAGAAATTTTAGCATTCTGACCATCAATGTACCAGTTTCCACCTAATTTTAATTCGTTTGCAGGTTTCACTAAACCTTTGAAATCTCTGTAAGAATACCCAACATACGGCTGAATTCTATTGCGGAATTTTCCTTCGCCTTCTTTGATGTTTTTAGGTAATAAATACCCAACATGTCCAGAAAACTGATTTCCATCTCCTACAACATTACCTTGTACATAATTTTCGCCCATGTCCGAATTTTGATATTTCGCATAAGCTGTTATCGAAGAAGATTTTCCGATTGGCGCATCATAAAAAGCATCAACAGCAAGATGAGTCACATTTTCTCCAATCAAATTATCATTTTCTTTTTTGACAATTGCATTACTCTGATTGAAAAATCCTGCTCCAATATTGAATACTTTTTTAGTTCCTAAATAGGTTCCAACGCGATAAGGTAAAGCATTCGATTCTTGATCTAAGAATTGATAATCAAAATAACCTGAAACTGCATATTTACCTTCTCCAAGTATCGCTTTTCCCAAATATTTTTCTTGTCCGTTTTGTAAAACTGTCGAAGAGTTTCCGTCCAAAGTATTCGTAATAGCATCACTTAATGCTAAACGATAATTTAGTTTTCCAATTCGCCCTTTAGCAAACATTCCCAAATGATTTGAAAATTGATCAGACAAACCAAGTGTTGACCAGTCTGCTCTGTTATTGTCTAGCGTCAACATATTGATAGAACCTTGCCCATTTCCACGAGAAATTCCACCAAAATTGTGAACTCCTGCACCAATTGCTAAATTGTTCGTCACCTTATATTGTAAAAACATTTCGTGCAAGAAAAACGATACATCTGTACTTTTCCCCATCGGAGAAAGGTTATTGTCATAGATTCCATTCGCACCAAAATGCGTTAAAATCATAAATCGATCATTGATTTGTGAATAAGCAAGAACGCGCGCACGTTTGATAGAAAATCCATCATTGGCGTGTTTTCCTTCATAATCCTGAAACCAAGTTTGTCCCCAAAGAATAAATCGGACATATTTACTTCCTTCCGGATTTAACTTAACGACCAAACCGCCATTATATTCAGAAGCGTATTGAGCCTTCAATTCCGTGGCTCCAAAAATGGATAGTAGAGCAAGTGGGACAAAAATTTTTTTCATTTTTTTAATAAATGGTGTTAGTTGTACATTATTTGTGATTTTGTGTTGACTTAATAAATAGACTTAAGTTTGTCTAAAATAACGTATTGAAAAATAATAATGCTTTTTTTGATAAAGAATTTCTTTTTTATTTTATTAGTGTAAATAATACGCTAATAATTTTTTTAATTTATTAAAAAAATGTCAAGAAAAGTTTTAAGTTGATAATCTGAGTTGGATTTATTTCAGAAAATTTATCAAAAAAAGATGCAATAATAATCTTATTATTTATTAAATCAAGAAATAATTATTGACAAATTGATAAAATATAGAAGTAATTTATTCTAAAATGTTATGATTTAGTAAAATATAATCTGAAATTATTTATTCTGATTAGAATATTATAAGTAGAAAGCATAAAAAAGGTTTCGATTTTATTCGAAACCTTTTTTTAATTTATTGTAATTCTAAGATAATCTAATAATCCAACACAATTTTCTTTGGAAAACTGCGCGCCTTTCAATTGATTATCATTCGGATTTATCGTGAAATTATAAGCCGTTTTGAAGTTGGCTTGCTTTAAATTGGTCTGATAGAAAATGGTGTGAGCCAAATTACAATTCATAAAATAAGCTTGACTAAGATCTGCGAAAGAAAATTCTACATTTTGTAAAGAACAATTGCTAAACTTTGTCTTTTTTAGCGGTAATTCATAAAAAGATGAGTCGTTTAACGTACAATTTTCAAATGAAATGCTTAACCCAAATTTGTTCGAATTTTCGAGATTAAAACCTATCATTTTACAATTCATAAACTCAACTTGCTGAAAGCTTGTGTTTTCTAAAGTTACATTACTCAAATTACATTCGATAAATTGACATTGAATAAATTTGATATCGCTTAAATCTAATCCATTCAAATCACAATTTATAAACTCGCAATTCTCGTATTCACCAGCTATATTTTGATTTTCTGAGAAATTAATTTGTTCAAATTTTTCTTCGAAATGATAATCCATAAGCTATTTTTTTACGATCAAGTTTCTTAAGGCTAACCAGAAAATCATCACAATCATGTTAATGTAAATAGTAACTTTTAGTTGATCGATTTGCGAACAAAGATTTTTTCCTGTTACAGTAGAAATACAAGTGTCAACTCCGTCGGTTTCATATTTTATACTAACCATAGTGTTAATAATCATGTAAAAAACAATTGGAATAATAAGAATAATTATCGCTAAAATAATGTTGTAATATCGTTTTGAGATCATAATTAATCTTCGAATGTAACTTCTATTTCTTGTCCAAATTGTAAGATATAACCATTGTTGTCGTAGATCGCAAACTCGCGCATATCCCATTCAAAGGTCTCAATTTCATATACAACTTCGCAATCATCTTTTACTTGATTCCACAACTCGTCTACATTGTCTACAACAAAATAAAAAGAGCCTGTGAAATTTGCTCGTTCAAAATCTGCTCCTTCATTTGGATAAGCCAACATAATTTCTACATCGTCTTTTTGCAAGCAAGCCCAAATCCAATCTTCATTTTGATCAGCAATCTTAAATCCTAATTTTTTATAGAATTTTGTTGTTTTTTGTAAATCTTTCGTCCAAATAATTGGGCGCAAACTTTTAAAAGCCATGTTATATTATTTTGGATAAAATTACTTCAATTTTTCTTAACTCTCAATTCCATTTTAAATGATAATTATGCTATTTATTCATATTATTTGACCGAAAGTTTATCCCATAAAAAAACTCCTAACAAGTAGGAGTTTTATTCTCTAAATCAAAACTGATTTATGGATTATATTTTTTGTTCAACGCTTTCAAGATTGCCCAAGTTTCAGCATCTACAACTCCATCGTATTTTTCTGGACGGAAATGCATCTGAAATGCCACAATTGCATTTTTTGTTTGCGCGTCTATCATTCCATTTGTAGGAACGTTGTACCCATATTTCTTAAGATCAGTTTGCACTTGTGTGATAAAAACGGAACTTGTTGTATCCCAAGGATATTGTTGCATAAATACATACTTGTCTGTATCATCGTACCAAGCACCAACACCGTAATCTGTATATAATTTTTTCCAAGGGAAAAGTGGACCCGGATCTGGTTTTCTTCCTGGCGCAACATCAGAATGCCCAATTACATTAAAAGGAGAAATATTATAACGTTTTACAATATCTTGTGTCAATTCACCTACTTTTTTGATTTGATAATCTGGATAAGGCGTGTAATTTGGATAAGCATCCGTTCCTTTGTTTCCAAGATTAACGATTTCGATACCAATAGAAGAAAAGTTTATATTATCCAATCCTTTCCAACTACTAACACCTGCATGCCATGCACGTTTTGTTTCGTCAACTAAAAGATTAATTGTTTTGTCATCATAATCATTTACCAAATAATGTGCACTTACATCTTTCTGAGTCAATACTTTTAACGATAACTCTGTGTTGATTGCTGTGTAGTGTAACACTAAAAATCGTACACGTTCATCTTGCGAAATAGATGGATAATAATCTGTTGTCACCTTGTACTTGTCGAGTTTTGCAGCTCGAGTCATTTCCGGTTGATCTGTTTTTGAATTGATAATGACTGTGTCACGAATTACTTTTGTAATTGTTTTTGGTGGAACTGTTTTAGTTGCACAACTAGCCAAAATAAAAAAACAAGAAATTGCCGAAAATACTAATCCTTTAAAATTCATTCTTTTAGTTCTAAATAGTCTTTTGAATAGCCAAAATTAAGCCAAATAATTTAATTTTTTTTCTAAAAAGACTTGTTTTGCAATAAAAGTCAATATATATTTGCAACCGCTTTATGAGACTAATCAGTCTTATTTTTAAAAGTTAGGAGAGGTGCCAGAGCGGTAATGGAGCAGATTGCTAATCTGTCATCGGGAAACCGATGCCAGGGTTCGAGTCCCTGTCTCTCCGCTTTTTTAAAGCTAGAAATAAAACACCACTCGGGGTGTAGCGTAGCCCGGTCATCGCGCCTGCTTTGGGAGCAGGAGGTCGCAGGTTCGAATCCTGCCACCCCGACGAATTTTAGTAATAGAATTTTGGATTGGTCCAGTAGCTCAGCTGGATAGAGCAACTGCCTTCTAAGCAGTAGGTCTCAGGTTCGAATCCTGACTGGATCACAATCTAAAGAAAACCCATACTGATTATCAGTGTGGGTTTTTTGTTTATTACTGCTTCAATACAATCAAATTTTAAGCAAAATTGTAAATCACTATTTTCGGTGAGATGCTTTCTGTAAAGTTTACTTATTTTTAA